>JALYOR010000341.1 GCA_030856765.1 Verrucomicrobiota bacterium
GCTGGGCGGTGGTGCGGGCGACGACACCGTAAATGCCTAACGAGGCCAGGCCTAATCCGAGTACGGCAAGGCGGAGAGCATGCTGCTCAGGACACCGAGCTGGTAATTGCGCCGCTCGATTCGCTGGTCGGCCGGCTGGAGATTGCGCACTGGCAGATCCGGGTTGAGGGACGTCATCACACCCCGGATGCTTTCGATGAGCGTGGCGGGCGCGACCCCGGCCGTCCGCACTGCGATCTCGTTGTAAGGCCGCGGCTCCTGCGCCATCGGCTGGTAGAGCTGAAAGGTCACTGGATGCGGCTCGGGAAAAATCGATCGCACATCAGCGGCCACGCCCACGACCTGCCCCCACGCGGGCGTGTCGCTGCTGGCCTGCGTGATCCGTCTCCCGATTGGGTCTTCGTTGCCGAAAAGCGCGTGCGCCATCGTTTCGTTAATGATGAAGACCTTCGGCGATTCCGTAGTGTCATGCTCGTTGAAGGCGCGTCCAGCGATCAGGCGAGTGCCGACCGTTTCGAAATAGCGCGGGCTCACCCCGTTGAAGTCCGCCGCAGGTTCATCCCCCGCTTTGGGCGATGGGCGACCCTCGACCAGGTATTTGCGTGGCCCGGTCAGACCGAAAAAAGGCATGGTGTAGGAAAGACTCGCGGAAGCGACACCGGGCAGGGATCGGAGTCGTTCCAGAGCGAGGTGTTGGAAGGCGGTGATTTCCTCTGGGCCAGGGTCGGTGGCGTCCGGTAATAAAATGGTGCCGGTAACGAGCCGGTCGGATTCCCAGCCGGAGCGGCGATTATTCAAATCATCGAGGCCGCGAATGAAGAGCGCCGCGCCGGTCAGCAGAATCATGGCAAGGGCGAATTGACCGCCGATGAGCACGCTCCGGAAGCGCTGATGGCCGCGACTTCCCGTCATGCCCCGGGCGCCGCTTTTGAGCGTTTCATTTACATTCAGCCGCACGGCGAAAAGGGCTGACGCGATGCCGAAGGCAAAGGCCGTGACGAGCGAAGCGCCGCAAGCCCAGGCCAGCACGCGCCAGTCGAGCGCGATAGGAACGTGTTCGCCGTTAGAACCGGTCGAGGCTGCGGAAAGCCAGTCCGTGCCCCAAGCCGCGACGAGGATGGCACAACTCCCTCCCGCCACGGCGAGGAGGAGCGACTCGGCGATCAGGGGCCGCAACAGTTGACGGCCCGAGGCCCCGAGAGCAGAACGGACGGCAAACTCCCGCGCCCGCGCCATCGTGCGCGCGAGGAGGAGGTTCGCCAGATTCGAGCAGGCAATCAGAAGCACAAAGCCGGAGAGACAGATCAACATCGTGAAGACGGGCCCCGGTGAATCGCCCAGCTTAGCTTCCTCCAACGGGAGCGTTTGCCAGATACTCCCGGCATTGTGAGCGGAGAAGTCCGCCGCCAGGCACTTCCCGAAATCGCCGATTATGCTTTCAGCCTCGGCTGGAGAGCGGCTGGTCGCGCGCCGCCCGACCAGCTGGAGAAACTGCGTCTTGCGGTCGGTCGCTTCTTCTTTCGTTAGGCCGAGCGGTCGGAAGAGATCCACCCAGCCAAGGTGACGCCAGTCATTAAAAGCGAGCGGCATGACCCCGATGATTTCGTGCGGCTCGCCGTTGACGCGCACGATGCGGCCGATGATGTCGGCCTCGCCGCCGAAGCGGTTTTGCCAGCAGCGGTGGCTGATAATGAGGACCCGATCGTTGCCGGAGCGTGCTTCGTCGGCACGGAAATCGCGCCCGAACTGAGGGTGCATGCCTAACGTGGAAAAGAGATTGGCCGACGCGCGAACAGCAGCGGCAAAGTCCGCCGGCTGGCCGGTCTGGGCGAGGCTCACGTCCCCGGGAGCAATGGCGGCGACCTCGCCGTAACCAGCCATCTCCGCCTGCAGATCGAGATAGTCGGCGCCGGAAAAATTCCCGCGCGGATCCAGCGCCGTGGCGCGATAAAACTGATCCAGCTGCCGGCTCTCGGGATACGGCAGCGGTTTGAGCAGGATCGAATTGAGCGCGCTGAACATCGCAGTGTTGGCCCCGATCCCGAGCGCGAGCGTGGCGATGGCCAGGGTCGTGAACCCGGGGCTGCGCGCGAGCGAGCGGACCGCGAAACGCAGGCTGCGCCAAAGGTCCGCCAACTCCGGTGGGCGCCAGGTGTCGCGGATTTCTTCGCGGTAAGCGGAGGCCTCGGCGCCAAATTCGCGTTGCGCCGCAAGGCGAGCGTCGTGTTCGGAGAGGCCTTCGGCACGGAACTCCGCGGTGAGTTGATCGAGATGAAACTGCAACTCCGCATCGAGCGCCGCTTCCACTTTGCCACGACGGAAAAGTCGGCGGTATTTGGTCCTGAACCAACGAGCACTTTCGCCCCTCATCCCATTTCCTCCAGATTGTTGAGGACGCTGTTCATGGCTTCCGCAAAGGAGAGCCAGTGAGCTTTCTCGGCTTCGAGTTCTTTCCTTCCTTTGCGCGTGAGGCGATAAAACTTCGCGCTCCGGCCCGCGTCGGAGATGCCCCACTCCGCCTCGATCCAGCCACGTCCCTCGAGCCGATGCAGCGCCGGGTAGAGCGAGCCCTGTTTCAACGAAAGACGATCATTCGAGACCACCGCGATCCGTTTCGCGATGTCCCAGCCGTGCAGCGAGGCGGCGGAAAGCGCCTTCAGGATGAGGAGATCGAGCGTTCCCTGAAGCAATTCATTGCGCACTTTGTCCATGGCGCCGACTTTAATGTCGTTCTTCTACAACAAGCAAGCTTTTTCTTGTCGAAGGTCGACAACAGTCGCCCTCGCCAAATCATTCGCTTTCCGTTTTCGGTTTTCCGCGTTCCTTTTCTCGTTCATGGCGAATCGCAACAAGCAATCACCGCCGCCGGCCACCCGCGCTCCCCTCCCGGTCCCGCTCCTTCTTCTCCTGGCCTTCGGTCTCGGTGTTGGCACGACTTGGCTGGTCATGCGCACCAGCGCCCCGCCCCAGCCGGAGATCGAAAGCTTTCTCCCCCCGCCCGGCGCCCAACCTTCGGTCGCCGCACCGCCCGCCGCGCTGGCGCCCGTAGGGCCGCCGGACGTCTCGCAAATGCTGCCAGTCAACGCCGCCCGCACCCTCGCCAACTGGAATTACGATCGCCAGGACTGGGCGCACGCGGTCGAGCATTACGAGCAGGCCATCACCCTCGGAGCCGACAACCCCGACGTCCGCACCGACTTGGGTAACTGCTATCGCTTCCTCGGCCAGCCGGAGAAAGCGCTCGAACAATACGAACTGGCGCAAAAACAAAACCCGCAACACGAGAACAGCCTCTTCAACCAGATCAGCCTCTTCGCTCGACTCCTGCACGACCAGGACCGCGCCGCCTCGGTCGCCCGCGACTTCGTCGCGCGTTTCCCGCAAAGCCCACAGGCAGAAAACGCGCGTCAGCAACTGCCCGCCACCACCAGCCCCCCGCCGAGAAAATAGCTCCCGCGCGGTCAGGTCGTCACGTCGCCCTGCCGGAGACGCAGTAAGCTCGCGACCCGAGTCCGCGTATCCTCAGGAAACCCGAGCGCCTGCTTGAACGCCCAGTCGCGTTCCAGTGGGTTCTCGACCTTTTGGCAACGGCGGAATTCACTCCAGCCTAACAAGCCCGTCATCCAGAGCCGATGACCGAGCACTGGCACCGGAAAATCACTCCCGTGCACGATGCGCGGGAAGATCTGCGGGCGTAAACATTCGCGCAAATGCGCGCAGCGATTGAGCGAAACCGTCGCGCTGATATCACCGTAGAGATTTGGGAATTCCTCCAGCATCGCGACCCAGTCATCGAAGTAATCTGGATCCCCTAACCCGCTCTTCGTCGCGCAATGCCCGGCGATCACGGTCACGCCACATTCCAGCGGCAGGCGCAGCAGCTTCGGATCGGCCAGGCGTGCGTTTACCACCGGCACCGTGTTCTCGCCGCCGGTGTGTGCAAGAAGCGGAAGGCCCGCGCCGGCCATTCGCTCCCAGAACGGGCGATAGCGCATATCGGAGCAATCGATGTTCTGGCAATTTGGCAGACACTTCATTAAGACCGCGCCGCGCTCGAGGCAGCGCTCCAATTCCTTGAGCGCATCGGGCCGCGCCGGATGAATTGAAACACCGGGGAGAAATTCCGGGTGCGTCGCCGCCAGGGCCAGCACGACATCGTTAGGCACGTAGATCGACCCGAGATCTTCGCGCACCGTGCCATCGGGATCGTAAACCCGTTCGTGCGCGAGCAGGACCACCGTATCGAACGACGAACTCCGGATCCACTCGAGCAAACGATGCGCGTAGATCGATTCGAGATCCTGCTTCAGCACGGCGGCGGGAAACCCGAGCTGCTTCACCATGAAAATCGCCAGCCAGCGATGCCACCCACTCAACCGCAGCCACCCGCCCGAGCCCGCCACGCCATTGCCCACCATGTGGACATGCATGTCGATTCGGCGCGGCTTTGGCATATCTGAAAAGTAGCCTGCGAAATCCGGCGCGGGAACTCCGCGAACCTACGCGGCCAACGTCCTACAACCCCGTCATCGCCTTGAGAAAAAAGATTAGCACCCCGATCGCCACCACGGCAAAAGGAGCGCGGGCCAGGAACTTCGTCGTCCCATCCAGACTCTGGCCGCGGCGCGACTTCATGAACGCGATCAAGGCCAGCACCAGCCCGATGACATAGCAGACAAGCGCGACTGCCGCCGCCGTATCCGGGCTCCAGCCCGTCGCCGATTGCGGGAGCGCCCCGCTCACCAAGCCGAGGAAGAGGAAGAGAAACGACGCCAGCCCGAGTTTGCGCAGATGGTTCATGGTAGCTCTGCTCTTAGGCGAAGCCGCACGCCCCGGCAAATCTCGATCCGGAATCTTCGGGCGTCAGTTTTAGGAAGAGGCGGAGAAAGCGCCGCCGAGCTTGTCGCGGACGACTCCACCCGTCATGATCGTCCGATGCGCTTTCTACGTAATGCTCCACTCATCGCCTGCTACATCGCCCTTGCTGGCGGCGTCTCCCCTGCGGCGGAGACGGAAAAGCCTTCCGCCGCTCCCTACCGCATCCTCGGCGTGCTCGATCCCGACCGCGATCAGATGGTCGCCTTCGCTCTTAAAGTGCCGCGCGACTGGCAGGTCCAGCAATCCTTCAAGCGCCGTTGGGAAGGCGCCGTCGCGCAAAACAAAATTTACGTCAGCTTCCGCTCGCCCGATGGCAACTCGCAGATCGAATACTTCCCCGCCGCCGCGTATGTGTATGCCGAAGGCCCGCAGAGCAACCGGCTCCGCGCGCAACTACGCGCTCGGGGCATTCCCGTTGCCCCTAACGAGGTCCAACCGATGCCGCCCGTTGCTTATATCAAGCAGCTATTCCTTTCCTACCTTGCCCAGAACAACATGGCCTTGAGCAATCTCGGCAACGAACAGGATGCACCGCGGCAGCGTGGCAACGACGGACAAATCAAGCTCCGCGGCTCCGTCGACGGCACCCT
>JALYOR010000351.1 GCA_030856765.1 Verrucomicrobiota bacterium
GCAGACCGTCCAGGCGACCGCGACACTGACAGCGACGACCGAGGATCCGAGGAACCAGAGGTTCAGGTCGTAAAGCCAGAGCATCTGGGGGATTTTACCGGAAGCTGGGCCGGAGACAACTGCCGCGCGGTGCCAGCGAATCGCCACTCCTGCTGCAGCGCGACCATTGCATCGGGCGCGGAGATTTCTGGGCGAGACTCAAACGGCCAGCCGGGGTGGCAACGGCGAAATCAAAGTGACCCGAACATCGAAATGAAACGAATCGCATTCACACTCGTCGCCGACGGCGGGCAATCGCTGCAGGAGCCGGTTTTCGTGGAGAATGCTCGGAGCTTCCTCACGCCATCATGCAGGCGATGGAGGAGTCGAAGCTCACGACGGGGAGTTGCACCTGCCACTGACCATTCGAGTGCAGCCGAGCCGGTCCACCGCAACCTGCTGACCGTTCCAGCGTCGATCTTATGTCACCTCAAAAGTCGTCCGATCATTCCGCTTTCCATCATCCCAGCACCGTAGATCAGCTCGCAGCGCAACGTCAAAGCCATCGATGAACTCGAAAAGGCCGCGCAGTCGCAGCGGAGTTCGGCGGATCGTGTCGCCGATCGCATTACCCGTTTTTGCGGGTCGATGGGATTTGTCTGGGTTCACGTGGTCTGGTTCGTGGCGTGGATCATTGGCAATACGCTCCTCCCCATCAAAGTGATTATCCCTACCCATTCAGCTTTTTCACGTTAGTGGTGTCGCTGGAGGCAATCTTTCTCTCGACCTTCATGATCTCGGAGAACCGCCAACAGCGGATCGACGAACGGCGGAGCCACCTGGATTTGCAAATCAACCTGCTCGCGGAACGGAGAACACCAAGACTCTGCAACTGCTTGAAGAAATCGCGAGGAAGGTTGGGGTCGATCCGGCAAAGGACCCGCATGTGGCGATCCTCGAATAGGCAACCCGTCCCGACAAGCTGCTCGAACAGATCGATCAGACGATCAAGGAATCTGAGGCCACGGAGACGAGTCCCTGAAAAAGACAAGTCCAGTCGCAAGCGAGGTGGGCGGGTGTCCGATGGGTGGAAACGTTCGCACGCGCAGAAGTGGGCTGCGATGCGATGCGCAAATGGAGCAACTTCGAGTCTATGAAGGTTTCCTTCCGCAATTACGGCCTTTCAATTGTCGTCTTGAGCATGTTCCTCATGTTTTGGATCGGTCAGGCGTTCGTGGGGCGCCTCCAATACAACGAGGAACGCGAAGAGCGCGGGCAAGCGCCGCTGGCCATGAGTGGATATCTGCACTCAAGCCATTTTTGGGAAGCGACGGGGGAGAATTGGGAAAGTGAGTTTCTGCAGATGGGCGCTTATGTGTTTCTCACCGTCTTCCTTTTTCAAAAGGGCTCCTCCGAATCCAAAGATCCCGACGAAGAAAGTCCGCAAGACAAAGACCCTCGCGCTGAACGCAACAAGCCCGACGCGCCATGGCCCGTAAAACGCGGGGGATGGGTGCTGACACTTTACGAGAACTCGCTGGTCCTCGCCTTTCTCCTCCTTTTCCTCGCCTCGGTCGTCGTCCACGCCGCAGGTGGAATGCGGCTCTACAATGAGGAGCAACTTGCGCTCGGGAAGGAGACGGTTGGTTTGGCCGGCTACCTGGAAACTTCACAGTTTTGGTTTGAGTCATTGCAAAATTGGCAGAGTGAATTTCTCGCCATCGCTTCGATGGTCATTCTTTCCATTTTTCTGCGGCAGCGCGGTTCTCCGGAGTCGAAACCGGTGGCTGCTGGCATGAGCCAAACTGGCGACGAAGATTGAATGACCTGAAGTCCAGTCCCCGCTCGCGCCGATGGAAGCGCGCTCGGTGGAGCAGACTCTCGAAGGCGCCGAAGTGGGATGGCTTCCGTTGCCTGGCCTTTCGCGACGGGGAGAGGGTCGAGTTGCAGTCGAAATCGCCTGGAACGAGGCAAGGACCGCGCCGTGGCAGCAAACCCGCTCAGTAATGCCTGACGCCTTCCACGAGCACGCGGTAACGTTCCTGAGTCGCAGCCAGGGCGGCGACTACTTTCCGACTTTTCTGCCTAATAATCTACACCTCACCGCTCGCGCGAAATTTCTACTCTTTTTGTAGGAAAGACTAGTCGCGAATGGGTTTCGCCGATATTGTGGGGCGCTTTAAAGAAACGCAATGGCCGCATACCTTCCCACTTCTCTCGACTACGCCGCCGATATCGTTGAGACGCTG
This sequence comes from Verrucomicrobiota bacterium, assembly GCA_030856765.1. Taxonomy (GTDB): domain Bacteria; phylum Verrucomicrobiota; class Verrucomicrobiia; order Chthoniobacterales; family UBA10450; genus Palsa-1392. Next base: position 2,229 of record JALYOR010000351.1, read on the forward strand.
CGAGAACCGCTGCTAGTTCTCGACGGGCAGTTGAGTGTCAAGAGCGCCAGTCGCGCCTTTTACCGGGTGATCCAAACCGGCCCTTCGGAAACGATCGGCCGTCACATTTATGAACTCGGGACCGGACAATGGAACATCCCCGCCCTGCGCAAGCCGCTCGATGAGCTTCTCCCCGGGAACGGAACATTAGGCGATTACCGGGTCGAGCACGAGTTTCCGGAGATCGGTTCGCGGACGATGCTTGTTAATGCCCGTCGTCTTCCTGTCGTCGGGGAGGTGCTTGGAAATATTTGGATTGGAGGCGAGGGGAGTTGAACCCCTGTCCTAATCGCTGTCCCCGCGAGCTTCTACATGTGTAGCCGATGATTATTTTTTAATGGTCGGACGT
>JALYOR010000356.1 GCA_030856765.1 Verrucomicrobiota bacterium
TCCATCTCTGCCACGAGCCGCGAACCAACCACCGCGGCGTCGGCGTAACGACAAACGCGACGTGCCTGAACACCGTTTGTGATTCCGAAACCGACTGCCACCGGCAGATTCGTTAGGGCGCGAATCCGCGCGACCAGACTCTCCGATTCATCCCTGAGTTCGCGTGTCGTTCCGGTCACGCCCGTGCGCGCAACCGCGTAAATGAATCCGCTGGCAAGGCGCGCGATTTGTTTCAAACGCAGGTCCGTCGTGGTCGGAGTCACGAGAAAAACCAGATCGATTTTTTTGCGGCGCAGTTGTTCCTGCAAGGGCGCAGCTGCTTCTGCCGGGAGATCGACCACCAGCACGCCGGCCACTTCACACTCCGCCGCGGCGCGCGCGAACTTCGCCAGCCCGAACTGGAAGATCGGATTGTAGTAACTGAAGAGAACGATTGGAGCGAGTTCGTTACGGGCAAAACTTTTGAGCAAAGTGAGGATGCTCGCGAGCGACGTCCCTTGCTCGAGGGAACGTTGGGCCGCGCGCTGGATCACCGGGCCATCGGCGGTCGGATCGCTGAACGGAACTCCGATTTCAATCGCCACCGGCTCCAGTTTGCTTAGACCAATCAACAACTTGCCCGTCGTCGCCAGATCCGGATCACCGGCGACGATGAACGGAATGAATCCCGCTCGCTTCTGCGACGCCTTCCGCGCAAAACTTTCCTGCAACGAATTCATCGCTTCTTCGACTTGCTCACGAGCGGCTGCACACTGGCGAGGTCCTTGTCGCCGCGTCCGGAAAGATTGACCACGATCGATTTCCCCGCAGGCAGCTCGCCCGCCAAGCGGACCGCGTAGGCGACCGCGTGGGCCGATTCCAGAGCGGGGATGATGCCCTCCTGATGCGCCAGCAAGTGAAATGCCTTGAGCGCTTCCTGATCTCCGACGGAGACGTATTCGACGCGCTTGTTTTCCCGCAAAAAGGCGTGCTCCGGTCCAATCGCCGGATAATCGAGCCCCGCCGAAATCGAGTGCGTGTTCGAGATCTGCCCGCCGCGATTTTGTAGCACATAGCTCAGCGTTCCATGCAGCACGCCCGGTTTTCCGCCGCCGCCCGGCAGGAAGCGCGCGGCGTGCTGGCCGATCCGTTTTCCTTTGCCAGCGGCCTCTACTCCGATCATCCGCACGTTCCTGTCACCGAGAAACGGATGGAACATCCCGATCGCGTTCGAGCCGCCGCCGATGCAGGCCACCAGCACGTCAGGCAACTTCTTCTCCCGCTCGCGAAACTGCCGGCGCGTTTCTTCGCCGATCACCTTCTGGAATTCCCGCACCATCAGCGGATACGGGTGCGGCCCGAGCGCGCTGCCCAGCAGGTAAAACGTATCGCGCGCATTCGCCACCCAATCGCGCAGCGCTTCGTTGATCGCGTCCTTCAGGGTGCGCGATCCGCTCTCGACCGCGCGCACTTCCGCTCCGAGCAGATTCATTCGCAAAACGTTAGGCGCCTGCCGCCGCATGTCCTCGCTGCCCATGTAGACGACGCAATCGAGCCCAAGCAGCGCGCAGACCGTGGCCGTCGCGACGCCGTGCTGACCCGCGCCTGTCTCGGCGATGATGCGCTGCTTCCCCATCCGCTTTGCCAGCAGACCCTGGCCAAGCGCGTTGTTGATCTTGTGCGCGCCGGTGTGGAGCAGGTCTTCGCGCTTGAGAAAAATTCGCGCGCCGCCAGCGTGCTCGGTCAGGCGCTCAGCAAATCCGAGCGGCGTGGGACGTCCGGAATAATTGCGCTGCAGGTCTGTGAGTCTGTCTTGAAATTTCCGATCGCGTCGAGCCGCGCGATAGGCATCGGTCAACTCATCGAGAGGCGCGATCAAGGTTTCGGCCACGAACCGGCCACCGTAATCGCCCCAGAATCCCCTCTCGTTAGGCTCGGAACGTAATTTCTTCATTTGGCTTCCCCCGCTCCTCGCACCGCCGCGACAAACCGAGCCACTTTCTCATGATCTTTCCGACCCGGCGCCAATTCCACTCCGCTGCAGGTATCGACCGCAAATGGACGGACCGCCGCGATCGCTGCGACCACGTTCTCGCTCGTTAGGCCCCCCGCCAGAATGAGCCGCTTCACCTCGGGCCGCAGCGCAGCGGCAATTTCCCATGGGAACGTCTCGCCCGTTCCGCCGCGAGCATTCGCACTCCAGCTATCGAGCAGGATGGCATCGCAGGCGTAGTCCCCGGCCCGAACGCTCGAGTCTCCATTCCCCACTCGCAGCGCCTTGATCACGAAGGAATCGTCCAACTTCCGCGCAAATTGCGCGCTTTCGTCTCCGTGCAACTGAACGCCATCGAGCGCCAGCTCGGTGATCAGTTTTCGGACCGAGAACAACTCCTGGTTCACGAAGATGCCGATGAACTTCTGTCTGGGAAAAGTTCTGCGCACGCTGGCGATGATTTCGCCTGCGACGCTGGGCCTGATCCGACGAGGACTATCGCTCGCGAAGTTCAAGCCTATCATCTCGACCCCTCTCTCCGCGCAAAAGAGGGCGTCGGCGGAGTTGGTCACGCCACAAACCTTAATCGCGATGGGATTGTCGAACTCAAACATGACGCAACTCCCGAATCAAAGCCGCAGGATCTTGCGCGCGCAGGAGCGCTTCGCCGATCAGGAATCCTCGGTAGCCACCGTTGCGCAGTCGCTCGATGTCATCCCATGACGAGATTCCGCTCTCGCTCACCAGCACAGTATCTTCGTTAGGCGCGAGCGCCGCCAGCTCGACCGACGTCTCGAGCGAAGTGTTAAAGGTTCGCAGGTCGCGGTTGTTCACGCCGATCAACCGCGCGCCGCAATCGATCGCCCGCTTCATTTCCTTCGCCGAATGGACTTCGACCAGCGCGTCAAGGCCGATTCCCGCCTCTGCGAACTCTCGGAACTCCACTAGCTCGACATCGCTCAGGGCAGCGACAATCAGAAGCACAACATCGGCACCGGCCACAGCCGCTTCCGCGATCTGAAATTTGTCGACGATAAAGTCCTTTCGCAGGATCGGGAGTTCGCTCACGGATCGGACCTCGCGCAGGTCGTCGAGCGAGCCCTGGAAGAAATCCGGCTCGGTCAAAATCGAAAGGGCGCGCACTCCCGCCTGCTCGTAGAGCTTCGCAGTTTCCCCTGGGCTGGCGTCGGAATTGATCGGCCCTAACGAAGGCGAAGCTCGCTTGAATTCGCCAATGATCGAAACGTCGTCGGCCTCTTGCAAGGTTGCGCGCAGTCCCTTCCTCGACGTGACCGCGCGGACTTCAAGGGCGCGTTCGTGCAGCGCTTCGAAGTCGCCCGCGGCTCGTTCGAGAGCCACCTGCTCCCGACGGCGGGCCAGGATCTTTTTCAAGAAATTGTCAGGTGCGGTCATGACTTCGCTCCTGCGCTGTTCGTCATCCGGGCCAGTTCTTCCAGTTTGGCCAGCGCCGCGCCCGAATGCACACTCTCCTCTGCACGGCTCGCTGCGTCCTTCAGGTCATCCTCGCCACCGCCGACATAGAGCGCCGCGGCCGCATTGGCGACGATTAGGTCGCGCGCGAGCGCAGCTCGCCCGCTGGTTTCACCTCGGAAAACGGCCCGAATTAGCTCCGCATTCTCGTTCGCGCTTCCGCCTCGCAGTTCCTCCAGCCCCGCGCAGGTTCTCAGGCCGAAAGCCTGTGGCTGGATGGTGAAGACTCGTACCTTGCCCGCGCGCGCTTCGGCCACCGTCGTGAGGCCTGTCGTGGTCACTTCATCGAGGCCGTCGCTCCCATGCACGACCCAGGCGTGCTGCGTGCCGAGCGCAGCCAGGGTATGGGCGAGCGGCTCGAGTAACGCCTCATGCCAGACGCCAATGATCTGCCGCGGGGCGCCGGCTGGATTCGTCAGGGGGCCGAGCAGGTTAAAGGTCGTGTGCACCCCAAGCTGGCGTCGAATCTGCGCGACGCGCGCGGTCGCCTGGTGATAGAGCGGCGCGAAAAGGAAACAGATTCCGATTTCGTTCAGGCAACGCTCGGAGACGGACGCGTCGACTTGCACGTTCACGCCCAGCGCCGCCAAAACATCCGCGCTTCCGGAAAGACTGGTCGCGGCTTTGCTACCATGCTTGGCCACGGGGAGCCCGGCACCGGCGCAGACAAACGCTGCGGCCGTCGAGACGTTGAATGTCTTGGCATAACTGGACCCGGTACCCGCGGTGTCGATGAATCTTTCGTGTCGGCTTTGAATGCGCACCGCACGCGCCCGCATCGCCTCCGCCATGCCGGTGAGCTCGTCGACGGTTTCGCCTTTCACTGCCAGCGCCACGAGGGCCGCACCGATTTGCGCGTCGGTCGCACGTTCATCCATCGCGGCGCCAAAGAGCGTCGCCGCCTCCGCGCGCGACAGATCCTCGCCGCGCATCAGCCTAACGAGCAAGGAACGCACGGGCGACCCCGAGTCGTCGCGTCGCGTCGGTGTCGGCAGTAGCCAGGCGGGCCGGCGTCGACCGCTCTCAGGTTGCTTGCCGGGAGCATTCATCATGTCACGAGCGAGCGAGTCGCCTCGAACTGCTTATGAGAATCCGTGGTCACGATTTCCTTTAGGATCCGCACCGCTTCCCAAAGCTCGGTGAAGGTGTTGTAGAGTGGCGACGGCGCGAAGCGGATCACATCCGGTTTACGAAAATCGGGGATGACTCCCCTCGCTCGCAAAGCGAGTGAGATGGGCTGCGCTTCTTCGTGCCGCAACGAGATATGGCCGCCGCGACGTTTCGCTTCACGCGGTGTCCCGACACGGAACCCGAGCGGCGCCAACTCCGCATCGACTGCCGCGATGAGGAACTCCGTCATGGCCGTCGATTTTGCGCGGATGCGCTCGATGCCCGCCTCCTCGATCGCAAGCAACGCGCCATCGATCGGCGCCATGCTCAGGACTGCAGGCGTTCCGATCTGCAGGGCCGACGCTCCCATTCCCGGGAAGAATTCATCCGCCATTTCGAACATGTTTTCCTTATGCACACTCCACCATCCCGCGAGGCCCGCATCGACCACGCCGGTCGCGTCAAAGTGACGACGATTAAGGAACAATCCCGCGACCGAGCCGGGACCGGCATTAAGCCACTTGTAATGGCCCCAGCCCGCGAAGTCCGCGCCCCAATCGTCGAGCGCGTGTGGCAGGATGCCGACCGAATGAGAGAGATCGAGCCCGATGATGACGCTGTTCTCGCGCGCGGCGCGGCAAATTCTTTCCAGGTCGAGCAACTGCCCGGTGGTGTAAACGACCGATGGGAAAAGAGCCATTTGCAATTCCGGATTCCGAAGTGCCTCGATGATTTTGTCTTCATCGAGAAAACGCGAATCGCCCGCCGGGACGATGACAATGTGTTCGTCCGGATCGAGCCCGCGCAGACGCAGGTGGCTGCGCAACGCATAACGATCAGTCGGGAAACTATGGGCATCGATCAACACGCTGGTCCGTTTCTCCTGCGGCCGATAAAGGGTGGCGAGGAGCTGGTGCAGGTTGATCGTCATCGAGTTGGCGATGGCGACCTCGTCGCCGGCCGCACCGATCAATTTCGCGACCCGCTCGGCCAGCGCCTCGGCCATCGTGAACCAGGGCGTGTCGCCATCGAGCCAGCCGCCGATGCCGCCAGTCTTCCAGTTTTGCAGCACGTTGAGGAGCGTCCGCTCCGCGTCGCGGGAGAGGAGGCCGAGCGAATTGCCGTCGAGATAAATCTGGCCCGCGGGAAGGTAAAACCGGGCGCGATATTGCCCTAACGAGTCGGACGCGTCCAACTGCCGGGCGAGTTCTGATGATGGAGTCTGAGATTTCATGAAAGGTCGGAAAAGGGTTGGGTGTTAACGGAGGTGGACGGGGGAAAAAGCGCGGCGCGCGCAGGTACGGGA
>JALYOR010000357.1 GCA_030856765.1 Verrucomicrobiota bacterium
CCCGGCAGCAGCCGATGCATGGTTAGGCCAAGGGCCGCGCCGGCCAAGACCCCGATCAGCCCCATCGCCATCGCCTGCAGAAGATAAACCGCGACCGTGGTGCGACCCGCCGCGCCCAGACAACGAAGCACCGCCGCGGTCCGCATCTTTTGCTGCAGATGCGCCTGGATCGCGCTTGCCACCCCAACCGCGCCGAGAAGAAGCGAGATGAAACCGACGAGATTGAGAAAGCGATAGAGATTTTCGAGCGCTTCGCCCAAATCCTTTTTTCGCTTCGCCACCGTGTCGTATTCGAGGCCGCTCTTCTCGATCTGCGGTGCGAGCTTCTCCACCTCGGCCGCGACCTCGACGCCCGGTGCGAATTTCACGAAGTTCAGGTAGCGCGCCAGACTGCCGGGTTTGAGCAGGTTGGTCTGAGCGAGGTTTTGCAATGGAATGTAAACCCGCGGCGCGAAGCTCGCGGCGGGCGAGGCTTCGCCTGGCATTTTGGTCAGCGCTCCCGCGATCGTGAACGTCGCCTCGCCAATCTTTATTTTCTCCCCGGCCCTGGCCCCGAATTGGAAGAGCAAACTCTCCTCCGGTACCGCTTCACCGCCATTGCGGAAGGTGGTCGCAGCAGCGGGCGGCGCGGTTTCCATTTTGCCGTAGAAAGGAAAGTTGCCGCCCAGCGCACGGACCGAGATTAGTCGCGTCCCTCCGTTCTTGGGAAAAAGCGCCATGGTGCGGAAACGCACTTCGCGCGCCTGGGTTTCGCCTAACGATCGCATCATCTGTTCCTGCTCGGCGGTAAAGGGACGCGAACTCTCGACCACCAGATCGGCACCGAGGAGCGAGCGCGCCTGGTCGTCGATCGCCTGGGAAAGACTGGCGCGGAAGAGACCGATCGCGATGAGGGCGGCCACGCCTAACGAGATGGAAATGGAGAAAAGCAGGAGACGGCGCCGGCTCGAGCGGCTATCCCGCCAGGCCATGCGGGGGATGAAGCCGGGGCTGCTGAGGGATGCGCTCATCAATGCAAAGATTGTGAACCCGTTCCGCTCGGCGCGTTTGTCATCCCGACCCGGCGCAGCGCGGAGAGGGATCCCGCTATTGCAATTCGCGCTTCCTCTTCTGCAGACCGCGGCGATTGCAACTGGGAGGTCCCTCTCCGTCCTGCGGCGGATCGGGATGACAGAATGGAAGAGCGGATCCTCATTCCACCATCTCTCCGCTGCGCAGCCGGATGGTTCGTTCCGTCAGGCGTGCTACGTCCGGGTCATGCGTCACGAGGACGAGTGCGGTGCCGGCGTTCCGGTTCAGCTCCAGCATGATCTCGATCACTTTCCCACTCGTCTCCGCGTCGAGGTTGCCGGTCGGTTCATCCGCGAAAAGAATCTTTGGCCGGTTGATGAAGGCGCGCGCGAGCGCCACGCGCTGTTGTTCGCCGCCGGAAAGTTGCGCCGGGTAATGATCGCTCCGCTCCCCGAGCCCGACCCGCCGGAGCAGATCGAGCGCCGAGGTCCGTGCGCTGCGATCGCCCCGCAGCTCCATTGGCACGGTCACGTTCTCGAGCGCGGTCAGCGTCGGAATGAGCTGGAAGTTTTGAAAGACAAACCCGACATGCTGGTTGCGCACGCGGGCCCTTTCGTCCTCGTTGATCTCGGCCAGCGCGATGCCGTTGAGCAGGACCGAGCCGGAAGTCGGCAGATCGAGCCCGGCCGCCAGCCCGAGCAGAGTGGTCTTGCCGCTTCCCGAAGGTCCCAGGATCGAGCAGGTCGCGCCCTGCTCAAGTGTGAACGAGACGCCCCGCAAAACCGTCAGTTCGCCCGCACCGGTCACGTAGCTTTTCGTGAGGTCGCGGACGCTGAGAATCGGGAACGAGTTCATTGACGGTGCAGGGCGGCGCGTCTTGCTTACCCGATGGTGATACGGCGCGCATGAGGAAATTGATGCGCCGCAGTTTTCTTCTTTGTTTTTTTGCCCTCGGCCTGGCGTCGCCTGCTTTTGGCGGGACGATTCTCTTCCTTGGAGACAGTCTCACCGCCGGTTTGGGCGTAGCAGAGACGCAGGCTTATCCCGCGCTCATCCAAGAAAAGATCCGCCAGAAGGATCTGCCCTTCGAGGTGATCAATGCCGGCATTAGCGGCGACACGACCGCGGGCGGCTTGGCACGGCTGGATTGGGTCCTGCAGAAAAAGATCGATGTCCTCATCCTCGCGCTCGGCGCAAATGACGGACTGCGCGGATTGCCCGTGGCGCAGACGAAAGCGAACCTGCAAGCGATCATCGATCGGGTGAAAGCGAAAAATCCCGACGTCAAAATTGTCATCTCCGGCATGCAGATTCCGCCCAACATGGGCGCCGACTACGGCACGGCCTTCCGGGCCCTCTTCGCCGATCTCGCGCGGCAGAACAACGCGGCGCTCGTCCCGTTCCTCCTCGAGGGAGTGGGGGGCCGCGACGATTTGAACCAGGCCGATCGTATTCATCCGACTGCGGCCGGTCACAAGATCCTTGCCGAAAATGTCTGGCGCGTGCTCGAACCGCTTCTGACCAGCAAAGGGGCCGGATGAAACTGGCCGATTGTCATGCGCTGGTGACGGGAGCGTCCGCCGGCATCGGCCGCGAATTCGCGCGGCAGTTGGCCGAACGGGCTGGGTCGCTCGTCCTGGTCGCGCGACGGAAGGAGCGGCTGGAGGAATTGCGCGCGGAATTGATCGCGCGCCATCCGCGATTGCAGGTGGAGCTTCAACCGACCGACTTGTCGCGCGATGAAGGCGTGAACGAGTTGCTGGAGTGGGCTGCGGCGCGCCGGCCGGCAATCGATCTGCTGGTCAACAATGCGGGGCTGGGCGATCTCGGCGCTTTCGCGACGGCCGACCCGGAAAAAATCGGAAGCATGCTGCAGGTCAACATGGTGGCATTGACGCGCCTGACGCGCGGCTTGCTCCCGGGAATGATCGAGCAAAAGCGTGGCGCGATTCTGAATGTCAGCTCGTCGGCCGGCTTCCTGCCGATGCCGAATTTCGCCGTTTATGCGGCGACGAAAGCCTACGTGACGAGCTTCTCCGAAGCGCTCCGGAGCGAGGTGCGCGAGGCCGGGATCACGGTCACGGCGCTCTGCCCGGGTCCGGTGCGGACGGAGTTTACGGAAGTGGCGCATCGGGAATCGCAAAGGGATGCCTCGCTGGGGCCGGCGCTGGTTTATGTATCCGTCGAAGACGTGGTCCGATCCGCCCTCCGCGGCGTGGAGCGGAACCGTCCGCTAGTCATTCCGGGCGGCTTCATGAAAGTGGGAATGGCTCTCGTTAGGCTGGCGCCCAGCCCGCTCCTCCGCCTCGCAAATCGCTTCGCACCGAAACGCGTTTAGGGCGGAGAGCGGTTGGCGCCAGGCTAGTCGGCGTATTTGACCGAGCAGCCGTAGGCTTTGGTCTGCGCCTTCGAGACCGGCTTCCCTGCCATCGCCTCTTCGAGCGCCGCTTTCACGTAGTTGGTCGAGCTCTTGATATCAGCTGGATTGGCGGAGGCTTTGCTGTCGATGGCGCCTTCGTAAATCAGCTCTCCTTCCAGATTAACGATATACATGTGCGGCGTGTTGGTGGCGTGATATGCGTGCCCGACTTTCCCGTCCGGATCGAGGAGGAACGCGGTTGATCCCATTTTCCACTGCGCCATCTGTTTTTTTGCCTCCTCGGCGGTGAGGTGTCCTTGCGCACCGAGGGAGGAAGAATCGATCGTTACCCAAGCGACGCCTTTGTCAGTGAATTCCTTCTGCAGGCTCTGCATGTTGCCGCTCTCGTAGTGCTTCTTCACGAAGGGACACCCGGGATTGAACCACTCCAGAACGATATACTTGCCTTGGTAGTCGGCTAACGAATGCGTTTTGCCGTCGGCCCCGGGCAGAGTGAAAAGCGGTGCGAAGTCGCCGACCTTGAGCGCGTCGGCGGCGAAGAGCGCGCCGGTGGAGAGGGCAGTGAGAGTGAGCAGGAGTAGTTTGGTTTTCATAAGCTTACGGGGTGGCTGCGACTTTGGCCGCAGCGGATTCAAGATGGTTCAGGACGATGCCCTGGGTGAGCAGTTCCGGCAGGATGACCGGCTCGTTCGGACTTTTGGCCGGGTAAAGCACATATAATGGGACACCAACCCGCCCGAATTGTTTCAAAGTTTTCGTGATCACCGGGTCAGCATTGGTCCAGTCGGCTTTCATCTTTACGACGCCGTGACGCGTGAAGGCGCTTTTCACCGCGGCGCTCTCGAGGACGGAGGCTTCGTTGTATTTGCAGGTGATGCACCAGGCGGCAGTGAAATCGATGAAGACCGTCCGGCCCTGCGCTAGTTCGGCTCGCAGACGCTCGGGGCTAAAAGGAATCCAACCGTCTGTCGTCAGGCTGGAAGCGGTCTTAGTCGCGCTAGAGAATTTCTGGCCGATGAAATAAAAGCCGCTCCCGAGGACGAGGAGGAAGATGAGAACGAGGACGAGGGAGCGTTGCGTGCGAGAGGCGACCGGGGTGGAAAAAGAGCCGAGCATCCAGCAGCCGACGCTGAGCGCGAGGAGGAACGCGCTGACCCAGATCGCGGCATCGATACCGCGCGCCACGCCGATCACCCAGAGGAGAAAGAGCAGAGTAGCGAGGAGGAGGAACCCCATGAATTGTTTCACCTGCACCATCCAGGGGCCGGGTCGCGGAACGAACCGGAGCCAGGCCGGTTGCGCGCTCAGGATCACATAAGGCGCGCTCATGCCGGCCGCGATCGCGAGGAACATGAGGAGGATGATCAGGGCCGATTGGGCGAAGGCGAACCCGAGTGCGGTGCCGAGATAGGGCGCGGTGCAGGGCGTGGCGAGGACCGTGGCGAAAACGCCTTGGAAAAATGAGCCGGCATAACCTTCGCGCGCACTCCAGCCGAGCAGGCCGGTGGTCGCCGACGCCGGAAGCGTGATCTCAAAAACACCGAAGAGATTAAGCGCGAAGACCAACACCACCGCGCTCATCGCCACCACGAAATAGGGGTTGGTAAATTGAAACGCCCAGGTGATCTCGTGACCGGCCGACTTGAGCCCGATCATGAGCAGCGCCAGCCCGATGAACCAGGCGAAGATGCCCGCGGTAAAGGCGAGACCGTTCCCCAGGATACGGGCCCGGCTGTCGCCCGCGTGCTGGATGAAACCGAAAATCTTGAGCGAGATCACCGGCAACACGCAGGGCATGAGGTTAAGAATGAAACCGCCGATGAAGCCGAAGAGGAGAAGTTTCAACAGCCCGTCGGGCGCGGCCGGAGTGGCGGTGGCTGTCTTCCCGGGGCTGCTCGCCGTCCGGCCCGTTTTGCCTAACGAGAAGGCATGGTCCCCGGAGGCGATCAGGCCGTCGAGCGATTGGACGTTTTTCGGGGCGGTCTCGAAAGGAATGACGAAAACGAGCGAGCCGTCCGGGCTTTGTTCCCGGCGAGGATGCCCGATCACGGGGCCGTCCCCGGGCAGGGGAAAGAAATCCACTGACGGCTCTCGCGCCAGGCTCTTGTCCGCGATCGTGAGCCGAAAGGCGTTGGCGGCCCGCTCCCAATGCAGCGCGCTACTCGCGCTGGCCGGAAGCGGACGCGGCAGACGGTTGCGATATCTGCTGAAAAGATCGGCGTGTGCCGGAGTCTTCTGCGCGCCGACCGGCAACTCGAGGGAGACCTGGGCGCTGCCCGGAATGCAGATTTTTTCGCAGACGAGCCAATCGGCTGTCGCGGAAAGTTTCACTGGCTCCGGGGCGATTTTCGCCGGGGGCGTGAGTGCGACCATGAGTAGGACTTCATCGTGGTAGCCGTAGATTTGGATGTCGCCCGGCTCGCTCAGCTTGAGCGGAATGGGCCACTGGATCGGGCCGGCTTTCCAATCCGGCGGCAGGTCCCATTTAATTTCGGTCGGAATGCCGGCGTCGCCGGGGAACTGCCAGTAGGTGTGCCAGCCGGGTGCCATTTTGAGGAGCAGCCCGGCGGTAAAGGTCTGGCCGGGAACAATCGTCGCGGTGTCGGCGAGGAGTTTCGCCTCGACCAGTTCGCGCCCGTCAAAATGTTGGCCACGGGTTGTCGGAGCGATGACGAGCAACATCGCCAGGAGCAACGGGCCGGCGATGGGTCGCATCGATCTCATGCGATTGAATACCATCGCC
>JALYOR010000359.1 GCA_030856765.1 Verrucomicrobiota bacterium
CTGGGCAGCCAACGGCCACAGCACCACCTCCGGCACGCCCGGTTCACCCGACGGCATATGGGATTCCGGGCTCCAGAATAACGGCTTCACCTTTTCCCAGACCTTTACAGGCGCGGGTAGCTTTAACTACTTCTGCTCACCGCATGGGTCCTGCTGTGGAATGATCGGCTCCGTAAGCGTTACGGCCGTTTCCGACACGGTCACAATTACCCGCGCCCAATACGTCACGGCGACCAAACAGCTGACCGTGCTGGCCACCGACACCAACGATACCGCTACTCTCACCGTCAAGGTCACCAGTACCGGCGAGGTCCTTGGGACGATGATGAACAAAGGCGGCGGCAGCTACTCGGCCAAGTTCAGGAACGTCGTCACCAACCCCGGCATGGTGACTGTGACCAGCAATTTTGGCGGAAGCGCGACGGCGCGCGTGAGAGCCAGGTAAAGCCTCGACCTCCAGCGGGCCGGCCTCCGGGCTCCGATCGTAGAGCAGAATTTCTAGCGTCGGACCCGTCGCTACGGCGTGGCAGTTAGGCAGCGTGCGCGGGCGATTCGCGTCTGGCGCAAGCGGCCTGCACTTCGCGGCTTGCGCTTCCGCACTCACCATCTATTGGTCAGACTTCTGGCACCCGCGCGTCATGCACTCGAAAACCATGAACTTTATCGTCACCGGCGGCGCCGGGTTCATCGGCTCGAATCTTACTCTCGCTCTGCAGGAAAAGTATCCGGAAGCGCGCTTGACGGTGATCGACGACTTTCGCTCGGGCGATTTCAAGAATTTGCTCGGCTTTCGGGGCGATTTCGTGGCCGCGGACCTGGCCGGGCTGGATTGGGGTGCGCAGTTCGGCGAGGAGAAATTCGACGCGATTTTCCACCTCGCCTCGATCACCGACACGACGGTGCACGAGCAATTCCCGCAGACGCACGACAACGTCGAGAGCTTTCGCCGCCTGCTTCGCTTTGCCCAACCGAACCGTACCCGCATAGTTTACGCCTCCTCCGCAGCGACCTACGGCTCAGTGAGCGGGATGAGCCGCGAAGCGGACGTCGCCGCTCCCTCCAACGTTTACGCCTTTTCCAAGGCGATCATGGACAATCTCGCCCGGCGCGCCGCGGCCGATGACCCGGAGTGGAAAATCGTCGGGCTGCGTTACTTCAACGTTTTCGGTCCGCGCGAAGCGCACAAAGGCGTGCCCGCGAGCATGATCTTGCATCTGTCGCGCCAGATGAAGGAAGGAAAACGCCCTCGCATCTTCAAGCACGGCGAGCAAAAGCGCGACTTCGTTTACGTGAAGGACATCGTGCAGGGGACGCTCCGCGCTCTGGAGGCGAAGGAGAGCGGAATTTACAATCTCGGCTCCGGCCAGGCGCGCTCTTTCAACGAGCTGATCGCGATTCTCAATCAAACGTTAGGCACTTCCTCCGAACCGGAATATTTCGACAACCCCCATGCGCATTATCAAAATCACACCGAAGCCGATCTCACCAATGTCCGCCGGTCGTTAGGCTACGAGCCCCAATTTTCCCTCGAAGAGGGCGTGGTGGATTACATGAAATGGCTCTACCCCGCGTGACCAAAGTTGCCCAATCAATGAAAGCCAAACGACGCTCAAAAAGCCCCGGAGCAAGCAACGCCGCGCTCGCGGCGAAAAAAGGTCCGGTCTCCAAATTCATCGCGCGGAATTATCGCCACTTTAACGCCGCCGCGTTGCTCGACGCCGCGAAGGGGTACGAGACACATCTCGCCGCCGGCGGGAAGATGCTGGTCACGCTGGCCGGCGCGATGTCGACCGCCGAGCTTGGGATCTCGTTGGCGGAGATGATCCGTCGCGACAAGGTGCACCTGATCGTCTCTACCGGCGCGAACCTCGAGGAAGATATTTTCAATCTTGTCGCGCACGATCACTACGAGCGTGTACCGCATTACCGCGAACTCACGCCAAAGGACGAGGAGGAACTGCTCGCTCGGCACATGAATCGCGTGACCGACACCTGCATCCCGGAGATGGAGGCGATGCGGCGAATTGAGAAGGCGGTGCTCGAAGAGTGGATCGCGGCCGACCGCGCCGGTGAGCATTATTTTCCGCATGAGTTTATCTACAAGATTCTTCGCAGCGGTAAGCTGAAGAAAAGCTACCAGATCGACCCGAAAAATTCCTGGATGATAGCGGCCTGCGAGAAGAATCTACCGATCGTCGTGCCCGGCTGGGAGGATGCGACGCTTGGCAACATGTATGCGGCGGCGGTGATCCGCGGTG
>JALYOR010000380.1 GCA_030856765.1 Verrucomicrobiota bacterium
GTATAGATCCCGATTTGGGTCGGGGTGGAACCGGATGGGACATTGTAGAGAAAGTAATAGATCCGCTTGTTCGCGATTCCGAGGGCGTTGCTCGAAGCGGTGGTATTGGCAAACCAGAGACCGGCCAGACCACCGACGTTATCCCCGACCGCAGCGTGGCCGAACTCGGTGAACTTGGAGGTGAGAAAGGAGAAGTTTGTCTTGTTCGCGATGATCTCGGCATCGGTGATGGAAAAGCTTCCGACCCGGACAAGATTGCCAACCGGCAGGAGCGTCCCAGTGGAGAGAGCAACGCTGTTGGTTTCCGAGGCGCCCCAGTTGACTTGGGCAGCTTGAGCCGAGGCGGCGACGAACACTGCCAGGAACAAAGCGATCGCGCGTCGGAACATCACGTGAGCTTCCTTCGAAAACGCGGCTGGCTCAACTCCGCGTGCTTCGTTGGGTAACGTTAGGCGCGGGAGCCAGCGCGCCGCCGGGCGAAAAAGAAGAGCCCGATACCTCCGACCAGCGCCAAGGCGTAAGTGGAGGGTTCAGGAATGACCGCCAGATTAAAATCAAGCAAGTTTCCAGGACCCTGCCTGAAGCCGCCGATCACGATGTCAGCGCCTGGTACCAAAATCGTTCCACTGCCGTCGGTGAGGTCGGTGATATCGATCGTTCTCGTCGTAATAATGTCGGTGTCGTGCGGGAAGAGCCACTCAGTGGCTCCTGACAGGCTGAAAACACCTTGCTGAGTTGCTGTCCCCATGGAGGAAGTGTTGAAGGCCCAGATGTAAATTTGGTTTCCTCCTACGGCAAATGGAGTCGTGGTATCGAAAGTGCCAACGGTGCTTTGGGCGAAAAAGCCTGGCAACCCGCCGACGCCGGTTCCGATTGAAGAGCTCCCGAAGGTCGCGAAATGCGAGGCGAGGAAGGCCAAGTTAAAGGCGTTCGCCTGAATCGTGGCGTCGCTGATGTCAAAAGAGCCAACCAGCAACAAACTGCCCGGCGAAAGTTTGATCCCGCTCGCGTCCGCCAAGCCATTGTCGGTCGCCGCCTGCCAGTTCACCGTTCCGGCAAAGGAAGTGGCCGCTCCGAGGAGCAGCGCCATCACGGCGGACAGAAATGCAGTTTTGCGGGTCTTCACAGATTATTGAGCGATGACAAATGGTTGTGGCGCTGTCCAAACGAAGGCTTGGCTGGCCAACCGGCGGATGATGATGGCTTGTCCTGCCGGAAGAGGCGTGTTGCTGACGTCGGTGCCCAGCGGATCGCCGCCGGATGTGGAACGCCAGCCATCCCCGCCGAACACGCCGCCCACCTTGTAGTAGTAGGTAATGTATTCCGCTCCGTCGTAAATTAGCACCTGATCCGCTGTCGAGGCGCTGCCGCCTTGCAGCGAAGTAGCGGGCTTGGCCGGATCATAAAGTCCGCTGTTCGCGAGCGTAGTCCCGGCGGCGTAGACATCGCCGCAAAAGTTCAGCGCGGGAACGACGGTTCGTTGGGTGGGTCCCAGCTTGACCGCGCCGGGGAGGCTGAGGGTCACGGCCGGAGACTGCTTCCGGCGAATCACAAAGCCGTCTGTAACGCGGAGGATGGTATTGGATTGATCTGTGGCGAGAGGATCGCCTCCCGTGGTGGAACGCCAGCCATCACCACCGAAGACACCGCCGACTTTGTAGTAATAGGTGATGTATTCCTGGGTCGACTGATCATAAAGCAGCACCTCGTCGGCCGTGCTCGCGCTTCCGGTTCCGAGAATCACCACGTTGCCGGTATTCGCATTCGGGCCGAAAACGCTCTGCAGCGTCCAATGCTTGCGGATCTTGAACGATTCGCCGCCAGCCAGCTTCGCGCTGAGGTCGTCGGCGGTCGTGATCGTGGTCGTGGAGGTCGCGGTGATGTCGCTCAGAAAGCCGGCGTCGGTTCCCGAGGCGATCTCGACGAAATAAGCTCCATTGGCGCCATTGAATTGGTCGACCGTGAACGTGCCGCTGGTTGGCGTCAGCATCTTGGAGCCACCATTGTAAGAAGCGAC
Organism: Verrucomicrobiota bacterium; assembly: GCA_030856765.1. Classification (GTDB taxonomy): domain Bacteria; phylum Verrucomicrobiota; class Verrucomicrobiia; order Chthoniobacterales; family UBA10450; genus Palsa-1392. The sequence goes on from JALYOR010000380.1 coordinate 2,018, forward strand.
CGTGCTCTGGAAAGCCACTGGCTGAGTGACGGAAAGACCGACGAAAGTGAGCGCGTTGCTCGAGGCGCCGTTGGTTCCGCTGATCGTCGTGTTCACGTAGGCGACCGGATCGGTGACCACACTTTGCGCTCTGCCGGGAGAGGCCGTGACAAGCGCCCCGGTCGCGGCGAGGGCAACAGTAATCAGTCGAAATGGACGCACGCGGGTGAAAATTTTAAGGACGAAGATGACGTGATGACTCGGTGAGAAGGCGAGCGGGATAAGATGGATCGTCGAACAGCTTGGAGGTGTAGCTGTTTGTCCTCCCGGGAGCAAGACAATTCTGAGCCCCTTATGGGTCACTAGTTAACTGCCTAACGCACCCGTTTCCATGGACCTTCCCCCGGCCGCCTAACTTTGCGCTAGGCAAAAATTCGCCAATCGCGCATTCTCCGCCGTTTGCGTCATGACTGAGCCCATATTGCATCATCCGCCCGGCTTCCGCGGGCGGCGTGGTTTGAACTGGTTCATCATCGGTCTGCTCTACGCCTCCTTCTACATGTGCCGCTACAACTTCCGTTGGGCGACGCCCGGGATGGTGGCGGAGTACGGTTTCACCAAATTCCAGATCACCGGCATGCTCAGTGCCTGGTCGCTGGCCTACGGGACCGGGCAGTTGATCAACGGCTTGTTGACCGACCGGATCGGCGGCAAAACCGCGATGACAATCGGCGCTTTTGGGACGGTGGTGATTAATCTAATTTTCGGCTTCGGCTCGTTTGCCGGGACCTTTTCGACGTTTTCTCTGATCTGGCTGATGAACGGCTACCTGCAGTCGTTCGGGGCGCCCGGCATGATCAAGATCAACGCCGCCTGGTTCAATCGCACCGAGCGCGGGACCTTTGCCGGCATCTTCGGGTTCATGATTCAACTCGGCCAGTTCGGGATCAACAACCTCGCTCCCATCATTCTCGCTGGGTTCAGCGTCGGGATGTGGGTCGTGGCCAAAGGCGACTGGCGCTGGCTCTTCCGGATCCCGCCCCTGATCACCGCCGCGGTCGTCATCCTGCTGATCCTGTTCGTGAAACAAACTCCGGAAGAGGCCGGTTATCGTGGAGCGGTGGAACACGAAGGACCTGCCGGGGACGAGAAAGTGACCGTGAGTCTGCGCGAGTCGTTCCTCACCATCTTCACGCACCCGCTCGTTTGGTTCTACGCCGTCGCCTACGCCTGCACCGGGGCGGTCCGCAACAGCTCCGACCAGCTCGCGATTCTTTATTTTTCCGAAAAACTCGGGCTGAACATGCAGGCGCGGCCATCGGCGGTTTTCTGGACGATGAATCTCATGCCGCTGGTCGCGGTCCTGGCTTCTTTTGCCTCCGGCATCATCTCCGACAAGGTCTTCAAGGGGCAGCGTTCGCCGGTCGCGATGGGACTCTATTTTCTCGAAACCTTCGTCATCCTGATTGCCGCCGGAGTCATCTTCTCGGGAGTAGTCGGTCCCACGCCAGGCGGCATTTTTATCGGGTGCATGTTTCTGGTCCTGATCGCGCTGACCGCGAACTCGACGCACTCGATTGTGGGCACCGCTGCGCCGATGGATATCGGCGGGCGCAAAATGGCGGGCTTTGCCTCCGGGGTGATCGACTCCTTTCAATATTACGGCACCGCCATCGCCTTGCCGGTGACAGGCTGGCTGCTCGACAAGTATGGCTGGGGAGCGTGGTATCCGGTCATGGCCGGCTTCGGTCTGATTGGCGGCTGCTCGATGCTGCTCGTCATGCGCAAACAGCGCCGGATGCAGGCGGCGACGTTAGGCAAACAAGTTTAGCTGTTCGTTAGGGTGACGAAAGGCGGTGGTCGAAAGCTTGGGCCGCTCGCCCATCCCGGCGCGTTTGCAGCCGGCGCTGAAGAGGGCGCGAATCTGCTCCGCGAAAATGCCTTCGCCCCGCATCCGGGTCTTGAAACGCGAATCGTTCAACCGCTCGCCACCGCGCAGATGCCGGATGCGGCCAAGGATCTTCTCTTTTCGATCGGGGAAATGTTCTTCCAGCCAGCGCTCGAAGAGCGGGGCGACCGCATACGGCAGCCTAACGACTGTGTAGCCGGCCCATTGCGCCCCCGCCTCCGCGGCGGCCTGAAGAATCGCCGGCACTTCGTGATCGTTCAGCCCGGGGATGAGCGGCGCGGTCATGACCCCGACCAGGATGCCGGCCTGGCGGAGTTGAGCGATCGCTTCCAGGCGGGCTCGCGGCGTCGAGGTGCGTGGTTCGAGCACGCGCTGGAGTTTGGGGTCGAGCGATGTGATGGAGATGTGGACCGCCGCGGCCTGGTGCGCGGCCAGTTCGCCTAACAAATCGAGGTCG
>JALYOR010000007.1 GCA_030856765.1 Verrucomicrobiota bacterium
TCCCGGTGTGGCTGTGGGGCTCGCTGTCGGGTCGGGCGTGGCGGTAGCCGTTGGGCTTGGAGTGGCCGTCGGGCTGGGGGTAGCTGTCGGGCTCGGTGTAGCCGTTGGGCTTGGGGTAACTGTCGGGCTTGGCGTAGCCGTTGGGCTTGGCGTAATCGTCGGGCTTGGCGTGACTGTCGGGCTAGGGGTAGCTGTCGGAGTCGGGGTGGGAGTTGGGACCGTAACCGTGTTGGTATCCAGGGTGACGGCACCATTCAGCGCCAGCGCTCTCCCGGCGATGCTCGCGCCGGAATTCAGGGTGATGTTTTGATTCGCGATGATCGTGCCGATGAAGCTGCTGTTGGCCCCGAGAGTGGCGGAGCTGCCGACCTGCCAGAAGATATCGACCGTATTCCCATTGAGCAGGGAGATTGTAGAATTCGGATCGATAAAAAGAGCGCTTCCGATTTGAAAATGAAAGGCGGCATTGGGGTCGCCGCCGGTATCCAGGCTCAGGCTGCCGCTTAACATCGCGGAGGAGTCAAAATGATAGGTGCCCGGCGTCAACGTCAGCCCCCCCAGATTCATGCCCGTGAGGTTGCTCGTCGCTGTTTCGTTGGCGAGCTGATTATAAGCGGCCAGTGCCCCAGCCTGCGCCGTAATGGCAAAGGAGTCATTGATATGGAGCGCTCCGCCTGTGATCACGCCCGGCGGAAATCCCGTGACGGAGGTGCCTGGGGCGAGCGCCACGTCGCCAGTAATGATGGTAGCTCCGGTATTGGTGATGGTGGTGGCACCCAGCACCGCCACGGAGTCGGCCCCGCCGAGGTCGATAGTTTGCGTGGGCAGACTCGAGACCATGACGGAGCGCGTGTAAGCGGTGAACGTACCAGCGCGGGCTTGTTCGCTCGTGACAGGACGAATAAATGCAGCTTCATCAAAGATCGAGCCGGCCATGAACTTCGTGGCCGCGGGGTCACGGCGAGACGGAAATTTGCCCGCCATCACGATCGAGCCGGTGGGAAGACTTGCCAGGGAGATACTTTCCGCTTTGCCCAGGGTCAAAGTCTCGGCTCCTGCGAGCGAGGACGCCCCCAGCAGCCCCAAGACGAGCGCGATCTTTTTCGGCCCGGCAATGAATTTGCCCATCTTGGCGCAGAAGCAGGTTCTGAGCCCGGGCAGCCCGGGCAGCAGCTTGTTTGGCGATCTTCGTTACACCTGTTACCTAATGTGCGACCAAGACGGACCAGTCGACGCCGCCCTTACCTGACGAGTAGATGCCACAAAGACCAAAGATCGCGGACAACATCCTGGAGCTGATCGGCTACACCCCGCTCGTCCGGCTGCATCGCATTCCGCATCCGAACAGCGCCGAACTGATCTGCAAACTCGAATCTCAAAATCCGATGGATTCAGTCAAGGACCGCATCGGCGTGGCGATGATCGACGCGGCCGAGCGTGAGGGCAGGATCAAAGCCGGTGAGACGGTGCTGATCGAGCCCACCTCCGGCAACACCGGAATCGGGCTCGCGCTCGTGGCGACGATCAAAGGTTATAAATTGATCGTGACCATGCCCGAGACGGTGACGGTGGAACGCCGGCGTGTGCTCGTGGCGCTCGGAGCCGAGGTCGTGCTCACGCCAGGGGACGATGGCATCAAGGGCGCGATCAAAAAGTCGGTCGAGCTTTGCGAAGCGACTCCCCACAGTTGGACTCCCGGGCAATTTGAGAATCCAGCCAACCCAGAAATTCATCGGCGCACGACGGCGGAAGAGATTCTTGAGGATACGGACGGGAAAATCGACGCCTTCGTCGCCGGGGTGGGGACGGGCGGAACCATCAGCGGCGTCGGTCGCGTCTTAAAGGAACGCATCGGCCCGCACGTCCTCGTGGTCGGAGTAGAACCCGCATCGTCGCCTGTGCTCTCAGGCGGCGAGCCCGGCCCGAACAAAATCCAAGGCATCGGAGCCGGCTTCGTGCCGCAGAATTACGACGCGTCGGTGGTCGATCGAGTGATCCGTGCCGACTACGACGATGCGCTCAAAATGGCGCGGCGACTCGCCCGCGAAGAGGGCATATTCTGCGGCATTTCCTCGGGAGCGATCACCAGCGCGGCGCGGGAAGTGGCGCGAGAGTTAGGCGCGGGCAAGCGCGTCGTTTCCATCATCTGCGATTTCGGCGAGCGCTACCTGTCGCACGAAATGTTTGCGACGGAGCTGGCGGGGTAAATGAACCGGACCTCACGACGCGCTCGCTCCCCATGCCAAAAGTTGCCCTAACCGAAACGCCATTCTTCATCGCCGTCGTCGCCGCGATCGAAAAAAAAATCGGCGAAGGCGATCGGATAGCGCGCGCTAACAACGTGTCACTGAGCGATGCGCAGATCATTGCCGTGCTGAACAGAGTCGCCGCCAACGCCCGCGGCCAATCCGTCCGCGAGATCGCGCCCCGCAATCCCGCCGAACAGATCCTGCACGCGCTCGCCGGGCAATTAAGCCTCTTGCGCGCTTCCATTTTCGAGATGAAACCCGGCGCGGATGGACGCGAGGTCGAGACGCTTTTCCCGACCGAGCATTGGGTCGCGGCGATCAGGGTCGTGCAAAAATCAATCCGCCACGGCACCGGCAAACTCCGCGGCTCGCGCGGGTTTCTCGATTCTTTGAGCCTCTTTCTTTCCCAGCCCGCGCCGGCCCAGAGCTAGCCCCGCCTAACGACTGGCAAATTCGTCCAGCGCGGCCCCGAGACGCTCCAGACCAGCATGGACGTTGCTCGTCTCGGCGCCAATCCCGAGCCGGAAATGCCGCGGCGCCTCAAAGAACGCGCCGGGCACGACTGAGGTCTCGTATTTCTCGCGCAGCAGGGTTAAAAAAATGTCGGGATCGCCCTGGGGCAGACGCGGAAAGACCACGGTGCCCGCGTGCGGACGGACGCACTCCAAATCCGCACGCGAATCGAGAAACGCATCGAGGATTGGGCGATTTGTCGCCAGCAGCGTGCGCGCACGTTCCCGGAATTGTGCGAGATGATCGAAAGCGACCACCGACATCCGCTCGGCCGGATACGCCCGGGTCGCAGCGAACAAATCGTGCAGCCGCCGGATGCGATGCGCCAGTTCCGCAGGAGCGATAATCCAGCCGCAGCGCAGACCGCTGAGTCCATAGGCCTTCGTCAGGCTGCTCGTCACGAGGAAGGTTTCGCCTAACGAGAAGGCGCTGTCGGGCGCGGCGAGCATCTCGAGATAAACTTCATCCACCAGCACCCGTGCCCCGACCCGCTGAGCCAGCGCTCCGAGAGCCTGCAATGTCTCCCGCGGAAGCAAGACTCCGGAGGGATTGTGCAGATTAGTCAACACCACCAGTCGCGTGGCTGGCGTGATCGCTCTTTCCATTTCGCCTAACGAGATCCCAAAATTGTCTGCGCAACGCCGTTCGATTCGCCGCACCTGCGCGCCAAGGTAGCGGGCCAGGTCGACGAGCGGACCGTAGCCAGGTTGCTCGATCACCACTTCGTCTCCCGGTTCGAGCAGCGAGGCGAGCGCGAGATGATTCGCCAGTGACGTCCCGTCTGCCGTCACGATGCATTCGAGCGGAGCGCCCGTGTGCTGCGCGATCCGCTCCAGCAACAGCTCGTAACCGTAGCCGCCGCCGGTGATCTCCAATTCTCCGAGGGAGAGGGGAAATTCCGCCATCAGGACATTCGTTAGGCCGCTGGTCGCCAGATTAAAGCGCGCGCCGGACGACAGCTTGGCCCACTCCATGTAGCGCGAACGCTTTCGATCCGGCGGATAATTCATGGGCGATAAATAGCCCGGGCGGCGCTCACTTTGTAGGGCGAACCCGCCTCATCAGGCGGGTTGCCCAGTTTGGTTCGGGGCAGGCGGAGCTCCGAATGCTTTCGCGAGTGAACGCCCGCCCTACAACCGACTCCGCCAGAGATAGAAGACCGGCAGACCGAGCAACGCGATCCCGAGCCCCACGAAAGCCCGTTTCGGATCGTGCGCAAAAGTGCTGACTACGATCATCCATTGGGCCGCGATGAACAGGAGCGTGGTCCAGGGATGACCCGGGACACGGTAGGCGACCGGCGCGCTCTGCCGGCGCCGGAAGACGAAGAGACACACCGCCGTAAGGCCAAAAAAGATGCAATCCATCGCTACGACGTAATTCACGACCTGTGCGTAGGTCCCGGCGAGAGCGATCACGATCGCCCACACGCCTTGCAGCACGATCGCGATCACCGGCACGCGGGTGCGCGGATGCACCCAGGCCACGCCGCGAAAGAAGACGCCGTCCTGCGCCATCGCGAAATAAACCCGCGGCGCGGTCAGCATCGATTGCGCGAGAAAACCGAAAGCGGAGATCGCGATCCCAGCCGCGATCAACTCCCCGCCGCGCGCGCCTAACAAACCGCGCATGACCGACGACGCCGGCGTCGCCGCCTGCGCCAGGCCCGGCGCGCCGAGCTCGTGCAGGTAAACGAAGTTGACCGAGACATAAACCGCGATCACCCCCAGGACCCCGTAGATCAACCCGCGCGGCAGCGTCCGGCGCGGGTCGCGCACTTCGCCGCCGAGAAAGCTCGCCGTTTGCCAGCCGCCGTAGGCGAAAAGCACCGGCGTCATGGCCGCGCCGAAGGCGAGCACGAGATTGAACGAAGTTGGCCGATCGAGCAGCGGCCGCCAGGCGATCTGCGAGACGCCGCCTTTCCAGAAACTCACCGCTTCGAGGAGCGCGATGGCGCCAATCGCGGTCAATGTGAGCACCGATTGCAGGCGGCTGCCGGCGCGCACCCCAAGACAATTGATCGCGGTCAGCAAAGCGAGCGCACCCGCCGCGACTAACGAATCGCCCACCGGCCATTGCGTCAGCTCGAGGAAATAGCGGGCGAACGTCACCGCCACCGCCGCCATCCCGCCGGTTTGGATAACGAGCAGGAGCACCCAGCCGTAAGTGAACGCTACCGCTGGGTGCAGCGCCTCGCGCAGGTAGGCGTATTGACCGCCGACCACCGGCATTCGTGCCGCCAGCTCCGCGTAGATGAACCCGCCGGCGAGCGCGATCAAACCGCCAGCGATCCACGCCCCGAGGATGAGCGGCGCACTGTGCACCCGCTCCGCCACGAGATAGGGGTTAATGAAAATCCCGGCGCCGATGATGCCGCCCA
>JALYOR010000022.1 GCA_030856765.1 Verrucomicrobiota bacterium
ATGCCGCCAGGCTCGGCGTCCTGCGCATGCTGAAATCGGCGCTCAAGTACGCCGCGATCGAAAAGTCCGGCGCGGAAGGCGAGCTCGATGAGGCCGAGGCGGCGCAGGTTATCCGCAAGCAGGTGAAACAGCGCCAGGACTCGATCGAGAGCTTCGAGAAAGGGGGTCGGCCCGAGCTGGCCGAGAAAGAAAAAACCGAGCTTGCGATTTTGAACACCTACCTGCCGGCGGCGATGAACGCCGAAGAACTCTCCCGCCTGGTGAAAGAAGCGATAGCCGACGTCGGCGCCACCTCGAAGGCGCAGATGGGCGCGGTTATGAAATCGCTTGGCCCCAAAGTCGCCGGCCGCGCCGATGGCAAAACGCTCAGCCAGGAAGTGCAGCGGCAGCTCGCCTAACGTAGCACCATGCTGACCGCGATCATCGTCGCCGGCGGCAGCAGCCAGCGGATGGGCTTCGATAAACTCCTCGCGTCGCTCGACGGGCGACCAGTGGTCGCGCATTCGATCGCGGCGTTCGAGCAAACCGAATCAGTTACCGAAATCATCCTCGTCGGTCGGGCGGAGCGACTTTCCGAATACGAGCGCATCGCGGAAGACGCAAAGTTTCGCAAAGTCTCGGCCGTCATTCCCGGGGGAGCGCGCCGGCAGGATTCCGTGAGGCTGGGACTAGAGTGGCTCAGCGCGAGGACGGAATTCGTGGCCGTCCACGACGCAGCGCGTCCGCTCGTTAGGCCGGAGCTGATCGAGCGCATCTTCAACGTTGCGCGTGAGCAGGGAGGCGCAGTCAGTGCCGCGCCTGTGATCGACACGTTGAAGCGGGTGGATGGCGACCACGTCGTCATCGGCGGAGTCGATCGGGCCGATCTCTTCGCCGTCCAGACCCCGCAAATCTTCCGCCGCGATCTGCTCGAGAAAGCCTACGCGAACACTTTCGCCGCGGGCTTGGAAGTGACCGACGAGATTTCTGCGGTCGAGCGGGTGGGGGGAACGGTGGTGCTTTTGCCTAACGCGAAGCCCAATTTCAAGATCACTTATCCCGCCGATCTGCCTCTGGCGGAATTTGTCCTCCGCCAGCGCGCCCGCTGAAGACCATTCCCTCTTCTGAAGAATGCGCCGACGCATCATCCGGCGCCAGACCCTGGCCCGGGATCGAGCTTTCGGCTCTCCACCACGGTCCCCGCGGTCCAGGCTAAGCCGTTCGAGCTCATCGCGCCCGGTCCCTGGGGCGTTGCGCTCGAGGAGGATACGAAGTATTTCGCCCAGAAATACACCTGTTCCCGTCTCCGTGCCGAATTACCTAAGGAGGAGGGCGGAACGCGATACCTAACGCTTCCGATGAATACCGAGTGCCACCCGCGCGTCTCTCTTCCAGCAAGCTAAACCTCAATATGAAAATAAAACTTCCTCTTCTCGCGTTCGCGGCGCTGCTCTTCATGGGGCTGCCGCTGCATAATTCGTCGGCCCGGCTCTCCATCTCCGTGGGAATCGCACCCCCGGCCATTCCGATCTACGCCCAGCCTTACTGCCCGTATCCAGGCTATATTTGGACCCCGGGCTACTGGGCTTGGGATGGCTACGGATACTATTGGGCCCCCGGCGTCTGGGTCTCTCCGCCCCGCGTCGGCCTTCTCTGGACTCCCGGCTATTGGGGCTACCGCAACGGCCTCTACGCCTTCAATGACGGCTATTGGGGCACCAGCGTCGGCTTCTACGGCGGCATCAATTACGGCTACGGCTACGGTGGCTACGGCTACTACGGTGGCCGTTGGTCGGGCAATACCTTCCTCTACAACACCGCCGTCACCCGCGTCGGCCGCAATATCAACACCACCTACGTCAATCGCGAAGTGGGCAGGAACACCGGCAGCCGCGCCGGCTTCAACGGCCCTGGTGGCGCGAAAGCAAAGCCAACCTCGGAGCAATTAGCCGCGGCCAAGGGGAAGCGCATCGCCGCCACCTCCGCCCAGAGAGAGCGTATCCAGGCGGCGAAGAACAATCCCGAGCTCAAGGCGAGGAACAACAAAGGCAAACCGAAAGCTGAAGCGGTGGAAGCCTTCCACAAGAACCGCCCCGATGACCGCAACGCCCCCGACCGTGGCGACACTGCGAAGAAGAACCGAGACGGCCAAAATGTCGACACCAACGACAACGGTCGCGGCAACGACCGCCAGGCCAACGACAACGATCGCGGCAACGACCGCCAGGTTAAGGCCGACCGCCAGCCTGCTCCGGAAAAAGCCAAGCGCAATGCCGACCGCCAGGCCGACACCCGCAAAGCCAAAGAGAAAGCTGACCGGCCCGAGCGTTCAGTCGCCAAGCGTGAGCGTTCCGCCAAGCCGGAAACCCGCCGTGCGCCGCAGCGCACCGTGGAAAGAGCCCGCCCCGACGCTCCGCAAGTCTCCCGCAAGCGCCCGCAAATCGCCCCGCAGCGACAGGCCGTTCGCAGGGCCCCGACCCAAGCCGGTCGCCGGGCTCCGGCTCCGGCCCAGGAAGAGCAGCAGGGCAAAAAGAAGAAGAAAAAGCCGGAAGATCGCTAAGCAGGCTGATTCCCTTCAGCCAACCTCGGGCGCGGGCCGCTGCTAGCGGTCCGCGCCGAAGAGGCGCTGAGCCAGAAACATCCCCAGGGCCATCGCCGGGACGAAGACCAGCGCTTCGTTCCGGATTCCCCCTAGATTTGCCAGCGCGGGACCGGGGCAAAACCCGCCCAATCCCCAGCCCAAGCCAAAGATCGCCGCGCCCAGCACGAGCCGCCGATCGATAGGCGACGAGGAAGCATCCGGCAGCTTCCACTCACCGCCGCGACGCAGCATGAGCATGCCGAACCCATAGACCCCGACCGCGCCACCCATCACGAAAAGCAAAGCCGGGTCCCACTTCCCAAAGAGATCGAGAAAGCCGATCACTCGCGCCGGATCCGTCATCCCCGAGATCGCCAGCCCCGCTCCAAAGAGCGCACCAGCCACCAGAATAAGAACGAGCTTCCCCGCCTTCATAGAACCACGTGGTGATAGACAAAGACCGTCACGATAGCCGCCGCCATAAAGATCAGCGTCGCCGCGATCGAATCCTTCGCCCCCATCCCGACCCCGCACACCCCGTGTCCGCTCGTGCAGCCGCCGCCCAGCCTGGTCACTAGCCCTACCAGCAACCCCGCCGCCGCCATGACCCAGAGCGGACGCAGCGGCCGATAAAGCGCCGCACTTTGCCAAAGGAGGAAACAGACTGCCGCCCCGCCGATCAGCCCCAACAAAAAGACCGCGCGCCAAGTCTTATCTAGAG
>JALYOR010000024.1 GCA_030856765.1 Verrucomicrobiota bacterium
ACATGAACCCGATCGAGATGGCGAGGGCCGTCCCGATGCCAAGGAGCGCCTCCTGCTGACGGCGCTTGGGCTCTACGTTGGCTCCCAGCCCGATAAAAATGGCCACCATTCCGATGGCGTCGATCGCGACGAAAAGCGGAATGAAGGCGATGAGGAACTTGGTCGTAAAATCTCGCATCGCGATGGTGTTGGCTCGGCTGAACGCTGGACCGGTTTGCGGTTGAACGATTTTGCTTTTGCCGCAACCCTGCTCAATCCTGTTAATCCTGTCCGGCCCACAATGCCAAACGAAAATCCTATGAAATACGTCCTGCTCGTTAGTCTGCTCCTCGCATCCGCTTTTCCGTCGCGCGCCGACGATGTGAAAAGTCTCTCCGATTTCCAGGCCGCGGCCGACAAGGCCAACGCCGTCCTGACCATTCCGAAGTGGCCGAAAACTCCGATCGAAGTGCAGGGCGAGATCAATACCGCCATCGCCAAGGCCGACGCCGCCCTGACCGTGATCGGCAAGCAGGACCTCAGCAAAGTGACCTTCGAGAGCACCGTCGGCGCGCTTGATAACATCCAGAATGACGCCGGTTCGACGATCAGCAAGACGGTCGTGATTCAGCAGACCAATCAGGATGCCGCCATGCGCGAGGCGGCGGAGAAAACGATCAAGGTTTTCCAGGATTGGGCGGTCGGGATCGATTACCGCGAAGATGTCTACAAAGCGGTCAAGGCCTTTGCCGACACCAAGCCGAAGCTCGAAGGCGAAGATGCGCTCCTCCTCGAGCAGACCCTCCGCGACTACCGGCGGGCCGGTCTCGCTTTACCGCTGGAGAAGCGGGCCGAAGTCGAAAAATTGCGCAAGGAACTCGCCAAACTGGAGACCGATTTCCAGGCCAACATCGTGGCGGTGAAAGCGCCGATTGTTTTCACCAAAGCTGAGCTGGAAGGCGTGCCGGACAGCATTCTCGAGTCGCCCGGGGTCAAGACCGGGGACGACTCCTACACTATCCTGGCCAACGTGACCTTCCATTACAACACGGTCGAGGAGACGGCGAAGAAGGAGGAAACGAGAAAGCATCTTTACAAGGTGCGCTTCAATCTCGCGCGCGAAAAGAATGTGCCGATCCTGAACGACATCCTGAAACACCGCAACCAGCTCGCGCTCAAACTCGGCTACAAATCGTGGGACGATTTCCAGACCGAGATCAAAATGGCCAAGAGCGGCGCATCGGCGAAGACTTTCATCAACGACCTCGTCGCCGGCATCCAGCCAAAGTTCGACGCCGAAGTCGCCGCGCTGCGCAAGCTCAAGGTTGCAGAGACAAAAGATCCCAACACACAGATCAACATGTGGGATTGGCGCTACTACCAGACCGAGTACAAGAAGGAAAAATACACCGTCGATACCGAGGCGCTGCGCGTCTATTTCCCTTTCCAGCGCGTCCTCGACGGGATGTTCAACATCTATCAGAACATCTTCGGCCTGAAGTTTACCAAGATCATTCCCCCGCAGAAATGGGTCGACGACCTGCAACTCTACGTCGTGGCCGACTCCGCCAGCGGCGAGCCACTCGGTCTCTTCTACCTCGACATGTTCCCGCGCGACGGAAAGTTCAATCACTTCGCGGAATTCGGCATCGTCCCGGGCAAGCTTCTGCCTGACGGAAAGTACCAGCGCCCCACCGTCGCGCTGGTCTGCAACTTCCCGCCCCCCTCCAAGGACAAGCCCTCGCTCCTCAGCCACAGCGACGTCGAGACGCTCTTCCACGAATTTGGCCACGCCCTCCATGCCATCGTGACGAATGCCAAATATGTGCGCTTCTCCGGGACGAGCGTGCCGGCCGATTTCGTCGAGGCGCCCTCGCAGATGCTGCAGAACTGGGTGTGGGATAAGAAGGTGCTCGACACTTTCGCAGCCGATTATCGCGATCCATCGAAGAAGATCCCAGCCGAGCTGATCGCGAAAATGAAGGAAGCGAAGCTCGCCACCGTCGGCGTTCATTACCGCCGCCAGTTCACCTTCGGCGACGTCGATCTCACCCTGCACGACGTGCACCCGGAGGGCCAGGCCTACGATTCTGTCGCCATCTCCAATCCGATTTTCGTAAAGGATTTCCTACCGATCGATCCGGACACCGCCTTTGTCGCCTACTTTGGCCATCTCGCCGGCTACGATGCCGGCTACTACGGCTACGCCTGGGCCGATGCGATCGCGGCCGATATGGCGACGGTCTTCGAAAATGCGCCTAACGGTTTTCTCGACAAGGCGGCCGGAATAAAACTGCGCAAGGAAATCTACGCCCCGGGCGGCTCGCGTGATATCGATATTTCCATTCGCAATTTCCTCGGACGCGACCGTTCGGTCGAGCCTTACCTGAAAACGCTCGGCATCGAAAAGGCGGGCAAGACCAGGAGCCAGCCGGCGGCGGAAAGCCAACCCGAGGCCGCGCCGCCCCAGCCGCCGAAACCGTAAGTGCACCCGGCGCGGCCAGTTCCCCCCGAGTGAGAGGACATGAAGAGCCGCACGTTTTGCGTTAGGCTATTTTCCATGCAGAAAGTCGCCTTCTTCTCGTTCGCCCTCTTCACCACATCACTTCTCGCCTCTCCCGCCCCGATCGAACCGCCCAAGCAGGCGCTCGACGCGATCGATGGCGCCGGCCTGCTCGAGCACATCAAAGTCCTCGGCTCCGACAAATTCGAAGGCCGCGCCCCGGGGACGGCGGGCGAGAATCTCTCGGTCGAATACATCACCGAGCAGTTCAAAAAGCTCGGCCTCAAGCCGGGCAATCCCAACGGGGCCTACACCCAGGAAGTGCCGATGGCCGGCATCTTCAGCACGCCCACCGGCACCTTCACTGTCGGCGACCAGAAAATGGAATTGAAATCGCCTAACGACTTCGTCGCTTTTACCCAGCGCATCACGCCTGAGATCAAGGTGCAGGATTCCGACGTGATCTTCGTTGGCTACGGAGTGGTCGCGCCCGAGTACGGCTGGGACGATTTCAAAGGCATGGACGTGAAAGGCAAGACGCTCGTCTTCCTGATCAACGATCCGCCCCTGCCCGATCCAAGCGACCCGGCCAAGCTCGACGACAAAATGTTCAAAGGGACAGCGATGACCTATTACGGTCGCTGGAGCTACAAATATGAGACAGCGGCCGAGAAAGGCGCGGCGGCGGCCGTCATCGTGCACGAGACGATTCCCGCGGCTTATCCCTGGTCGGTGGTCGAGAACAGCAACTCAAAAGAGAACTTCGTCATCGACGCGCCGGACAAGAACATGAAAACCGTGGGAGTCCGTTCCTGGATCACGCTCGAGACGGCGAAAAAGCTCTTCGCCGCTGCCGGCAAGGATTTCGAGGCGATGAAAAAGTCCGCCTTGAGCAAGGACTTCCAGCCAGTGTCGTTAGGCACGAAAGCCGACTTCGAGATTCAAAATAAAATTCACACCTTCAAGTCGCGCAACGTGGTGGCCAGGCTGGAAGGGAGCGATCCGCAAAAGAAGGACGAATACGTCATTTACAGCGCGCACTGGGATCACCTCGGCCGTGACCCCAAACTGAAAGGCGACCAGATCTACAACGGCGCGCTCGATAATGCTTCCGGCGTGGCCAGCATTCTCGAGATCGCGCAGGCCTATACAAAACTGCCCGCGCCGCCACTTCGTAGCATCCTTTTCCTCGCCACTACCGCGGAGGAATCGGGGTTGTTAGGAGCAAAGTATTATGCCGAAAATCCACTCTACCCGCTCGATCACACCCTGGCCGATATCAATATCGATGGGATCAACGCCTGGGGGAAAACCCGCGACCTGGAGGATACCAGCTTCGGCCTTTCCACCCTGGACGAGATGCTGGCTGCCGCCGCGCAGAAGCAGAACCGTGTGGTGAAACCGAATAGCGAACCGGAGAAAGGGAGTTTTTACCGGGCGGATCACTTCGAGCTATCAAAGTTAGGCGTCCCTTCGCTCTATCCGAATAGCCGCCCCAAGGACTTCATCGGCCAACCCGCCGAATATGGCCAGAAGAAGAGCGAGGACTACGTGGCGCATCATTACCATCAGGTCTCGGATGAAGTGGACCCGTCGTGGGATCTCTCGGGCGCGGTCCAGGACAATCAGCTTCTTTTCGAGGTGGGTTACCAGGTCGCGAGCGGCGACCAGTATCCGACTTGGATGCCGGACGCAGAGTTCAAAGCCAAACGCGACGCCATGATGGCGCAGAAAAAATAGCTCCGGTGTTCGCCGCGCTCACGACCTCGCCGTCGCTCACGGCGGCTTCGAACTCGGTCCCAATCATCAGCCTGCTCCTGGGCATCGCCTTGCTGTTGCTGGGGCGCCGACTCTTCTGGCTTTTCGTAGCCGCACTCGGTTTTGCCATCGGGCTCCAGATCGCTCCCCACCTCAGCCAAAACCCACCGTTATGGCTTTCGCTTGTCCTCTCGCTCGGTCTCGGCCTGATCGGCGCCCTCCTCGCCCTCCTTTTTCAAAAAATCGCCATCACCATCGCTGGCTTCCTCGTCGGAGGGCGGGTCGCCGTCGCCATAGCCGCGAGTCTGATTCTCAACCACTCGCATTACACCGCGATCACCTTTGTCGTGGGAGCAATTCTCGGCGCGATCCTCCTCCACGCGCTCTTCGATTGGGCGCTGATCATTTTTTCTTCGGTCGAAGGCGCGCGCCTGATCGCCGATGCGGTTCATCTGC
>JALYOR010000042.1 GCA_030856765.1 Verrucomicrobiota bacterium
GATAACGACCGTGTCTACGCTCTGCGCGGAGCGGAGGTTTTTGATCCTGTCACGGAGACTTGGAGCCGGGCGGGCCGGATGTCGACCGACCGCAAGTCGGCGGCGGCTGCTTCCCTGGCTGACGGCAGCGTGCTGGTGGTGGGTGGCCTCAGCTTCAACAACGGCGTCCTTAAAACCGCGGATCGTTATCTCCCGGAGAGAAACCGCTAGGTTCCTGCCGGTGCGCTCGTCCGCTCGCGCTGGCTGGCGCGGCTCGTTTTGTTGAATGACGGCCGCGGGCTTCTGGTCGGCGGGAATAACACGAAGCTGAGCGGACCTCGGCCTTATGCCGATCTTTACGATCCCGTGCTCAATACCTGGCAGCAATTGTCCGATTTGCAGGAGGCCCGAAACCATCATACTGCCACACTCCTGGGTGACGGCAGCGTCCTCATCGCCGGTGGCGTGAATCCGGCCGTGCAGACGGATTCGGCCGAGATCTTCCGCCCGTAGGCAGCGCTTGAATCAGGCGAGAGATCGATGGCCGAGAGCGCAGATTTTTCAATCCACTCTTCTTTCCTCGCTACGAATCTCGGCGACCTCCGGGCTCCGACGGTCATATACCGACGCTACAGAAAATCTTTTTTGGCGCGGGCGGCGTTGCTGGCTAAAATCTGGCGATGTTAAAGACTGCGACTCGTGCCGGCGCCAAGACCTCGAAAGAGGATCCGCCGCACGAGCGCTACCTGGAAGCGTTCCGCTGGATGCTCCAAACACGCATCTTTGAAGAGAAGCTGACCGCCCTCTATCGCGGTGGCCAAATCACTGGCGGCGTTTACGTCGGGCGCGGGCAGGAGGCGGTGAGTACGGCGTGCGGGTTGTTTTTGCAGAAGGGCGATGTCTTTGGGCCACTGATTCGCGATCAGGCGGGGCGCGCGGCGGCGGGTGAGCCGCTTCTCAATGTGACGCGCACTTACCTTGGTTCGCGGCAGGGCTCGATGCGCGGGCGCGACGGCAACATCCATCGCGGCTGGCCGGAAACGGGGCAGATCGCGATGATCAGTCATCTCGGGTCGCTCATCCCGGTCGTGGTCGGCAAGCTGATGGCGAAGAAGATGAAGGGGGAGAAGAATTTCGTCGGTCTCACGACGATCGGCGAAGGCGGGATGCAGACCGGCGCGACGCACGAGGGGATGAATATCGCGTCGGTGGAGAAGGTGCCGTTCGTGCTGGTGGCTTCGAATAACCATTTTGCCTACTCCACGCCTAACGACCGGCAATTTGCCTGTCAGCAATTGGTCGATCGAGCGAAGGCTTACGGTTACGAAGGGAACGAAGTCGACGGGACGAATCTCGCGGCTTGCCTGGAGGTGATCGGCGGCGCGGTGGAGCGCGCGCGCAATGGTAGTCCGCCGCAGTTAGTGGTCGCCTCGCTCTTGCGCCTCGCGGGCCACGGTGAACATGACGACGCGAGCTATGTGCCGGCGGAGATTAAGAAGGAGCCGTGGGCGCAGGATTGCGTGCTCGCGACGGAGAAATTGATCACGGAGAACGGCTGGCTGGACGCGGCGACGTTGAAGCAATGGCGCACGGAAATTTCCGCAGAAGTGGAGAAGGCAGTCGAGACCGCGCAGAAGGAAGCGGGTCCGGTCGCGAGTGAAGAAGATTGGTGCGCACTCTCGACGCGCGAACTGCTGGACCAAGCGTCGTGAGCGTCACTTACCTCGAGGCGATCCGTGAAGCGCAGGCGCATCTCTTGCGCGAGGACGAGCGCGTCTATCTCTACGGGCAGGACATCGCCGGGAAATTCGGCGGGGCGTTCAAGGCGACGAAAGGGCTCGCGGAGAAATTCCCGGGCCGGGTCTTGAACACGCCGATCAGCGAAGACGCGATGGTCGGCACCGCGATTGGCGCGGCGCTGGAAGGGATGCGACCGATCGTCGAGATGCAGTTCGCGGATTTCTCCAGCATCGCGTTGAACCAGATCTTAAATAACGCCGGCACGCAGTTTTGGCGCACCAATATCCCCTGCCCGATCACGGTGCGGCTACCGAGCGGCGGGACAAAAGGCAGCGGGCCGTTCCACAGCCAAAGCATGGAGGCGATCTACTCGCATTATCCAGGGCTGGTTGTGATGAC
This sequence comes from Verrucomicrobiota bacterium, assembly GCA_030856765.1. Lineage (GTDB taxonomy): Bacteria > Verrucomicrobiota > Verrucomicrobiia > Chthoniobacterales > UBA10450 > Palsa-1392. The sequence goes on from JALYOR010000042.1 coordinate 2,119, forward strand.
GCCGGCCACGGTGGAGGACGCCTACACGATGCTGATCGACGCGGTCGCGATCGATGACCCGGTGATCTACTGTGAGCATAAGTATCTTTATTACCATCTCAAAGCCGATGCTCTGCCGAAGGAAGCGTTGCCGATCGGGAAAGCCAGGGTCGTTAGGCAAGGGCGCGATCTCACCATCGTGACGAATAGCGCAATGGTGCACGAGGCGCTCGCGGTTGCGAATCAGATGAGCCGCGACGGCGTTGAAATCGAGGTGGTCGATCTGCGCACGGTCAAGCCGCTCGATACCGACACGGTCCTCGCTTCGGTCGCGCGCACGGGACGGCTGCTTTGCGTGGGCGAGACTTTCCCGTGGGGCGGTGTGACGGCCGAAGTGATCGCGCGCGTAACCACGGAAGGTTTTCATTTGCTCGACGCCGCGCCGGCACGACTCAACGCGAAGGACACGCCCATTCCTTATCACCCGAATCTCTGGGAAACCCATCGCCCTAACGCCAAGACGATCGCCGCAAAAGCCCGGCAGATTCTCGCCGAATAATTTATTATGCCGAAAGTTCCAATCACCATGCCGCAACTCGGCGAATCGATGGCCGAGGCTACGATCGTCGCGATCAAAGTGAAACCGGGCGAAAAAGTCGCGGTCGACCAGGAAGTAATCGAGGTCGAGACGGACAAGGCGGTGATGGGCGTGACGACTCCGTGCGCGGGCGAGATCGCGTCGATCGAAGCCGAGGTGAAGAAGGTTTACGAGGTCGGCGCAGTGCTCGGTTACATCGAGGCGAGCGAGGCCGACGCAGCGCGCTTTACGAAGACGGCGGATGAACCACCCGAGGGCGATGTCGCCGCGGAGGTGCCGGGGCGCGACGAAGGCGGCAAGGCGAACGGCAGCGGCTCGCATTTTCAAGTCGACGAAAAGGAGCTGGCGAAGGTGCCGACGGGTTCGCATTTCCAAGTCGATCAAACAGGCGTGCTGCCAGTGCCGGTGGGGACGAAGGGCGCGGGCTACATGTCGCCGCGGGTGCGTGCGCGCATGTCGGAATTGAAGCTGACGCAGGCCGATCTCGCGGGCGTCGCCGGGAGTGGTAATGCCGGGCGCGTGACGATCAAGGATCTCGAGAGTTTTCTCGGTGGCCTCGAGAAACAAACGGCGGAAGACGCAAGCGCGATTCGCACCGGCGTGGCCGATGCAATGCGGCGCAGTTGGACGCGCCCGCTGGCTACAGTCGGCGTTTCGGTTTGCCTCGACCCCGTGTTGGAAGATCGCAAGAAGCGCGATCCGAAACCGGGTCCGGCGCTGTATGCTTTGCGCGCGCTGGCCTTGGCCCTCGCGGAAACGCCAGGCGCGGCTGCGCGGCTGATCGGCAATCGTGCGCTGCGCTCGGAGTCGATCGATATTGGCGTCGCAGTCGAAGCGCAGGACGGCATCATGGTGCCGGTTATCCGCGGCGCGGACAAAACTTCGCTCGCTGACCTAACGAGCAAATATACCGAGCTGGTGGGTCTCGCCCGGCGTCGCCGCGTCACCTCGGAGATGACCGCGGGGGGCATCGCTTCGGTTTCCAATTTCGGCACCTTCGGGCTCGATTGGGGCACGCCCATTCCCCTGCCCGATCAAACGCTCCTACTCGGTCTCGGCGCCGGCAAAAAAGCGCCGACCTGGGACGAAGCGAAGAAGCAATTTGTGCCGACGACGCAAGCCGAGCTCACGCTCAGCTTCGATCACCGCAGCCTCGACGGTGGCGGTGCCGGGCGGCTTTTGCAGAAGATCGTGGAACTGCTCGGGACTCCCGCAAAGCTCTAGCTCACCGCGCCAAGGGTAGCCAACGTGGGAGCCGCCTTTGCGCGGCGATGGGCGAGGCTCAATTTGCAAGAAGCGCGTACTCCCATCGGGGCACAGAGGCCCCTCCCAC
>JALYOR010000051.1 GCA_030856765.1 Verrucomicrobiota bacterium
GCCCGGTGATGGCCGGTGCGATCGCATTGGCGTCAGCCGGAGTGCCTGTGGTCTCCGCCGGAGTGGGCGTGGCAGCCACTGCCGTTTCGGTTTTCTTCTGGCAGGCAGTCGAGAGGCAAAACGAAAAAGCCAGCGCGAGCAGCGCCAGCCGGCGGACGGAGATGTTTTCCATGGTCAAACTCGGTGGAAGTAACCTCTGCCGTTCGCTTACGCAAGTGAGTGGCTGGGCGGCACGGGCGAAAAAAAAGCACTACCCAAGCGCGCCAAGCGGGCCGAGATTTCCTGCCTTATGGCATACGAATTACCCAAATTACCCTATCCGAACGACGCCCTCGAGCCGCACATCGATGCGAAGACGATGGAGATTCATCACGACAAGCATCACCAGGCTTACATCACCAACCTGAACAAGGCGATCGAAGGCAAAGCCGACCTCGAAAGCAAGTCGATCGAGGACTTGATCAGCAATCTCAGTGCGGTCCCGGAAGACATTCGCACCGCCGTGCGCAACAACGGCGGCGGCCACGCCAACCATTCGCTCTTCTGGCAAATCATGGGCCCGAAAGGCGGCGGCGAACCATCTGGTAAACTGGCCGACGACATCAACTCGACCTTTGGCAGCTTCGACGCCTTCAAGGAGAAACTGGCGGACGCTGGCGTGAAGCGTTTCGGCAGTGGCTGGGCCTGGTTGATCAAGAACAAGAGCGGCAAGCTCGAGATTACCTCGACCGCCAACCAGGATAGTCCGCTGATGGATGGCAACACTCCGATCCTCGGAGTCGACGTCTGGGAGCACGCCTATTATCTCAATTACCAGAACCGCCGGCCCGATTATCTCAAGGCTTGGTGGAACACGGTGAACTGGTCTGAAGTCTCGAAGCGGTACGAGAAGTAGCCGCAAGAATTAACGCTGGAACTCTTAAGAGGCGCGTCGCGAACCGGCGCGCCTCTTTTGCGTGGTCGCGGCAGCATTGTAAGTTGCGCCGGTGATGAAGAAATTTCGTCCCCTGCTCCTGGTCCTGGCGATTGCGCTGACCGGCGCGCCGCCGCTGCGGGGCCAGGATGCCTTCGAGGGGATCGATCTGCTTTATCCGGAGTTTGCTCATCCCGTAGCCGACGCGCAGGCGGCGATTAAGAGTCGCGACTTCCGCTTTATCAGGATCGATCGCCGCAAACGATCCGTCCCCGGCCTGGAGCGGTATCCCGGCATGAGAACCCGCTACGGCACCAAGTTCATCAGGCAACGCTTCCGCATCTTCGCCACCAGCTCGCAGAATTTCAGTTTCAATCTGCGCGCGCGTGCCTACGCCTACGAATATAACCAGAGCCTGCTCAAGTTCCTGCTCGAGCAGCATCAGAAAAAGTGAGCGTCGCGCTCTTGTCGCACACGCCAGAGCATCTGCGGCTGCTCTTCGACGGCGGCGCCGGCTACGAAGCGCAAACTGGTATCGCTCTCGCAGAGGGCGCGGCGGAATTTTTCGGCGGTCCAGATGTCTCGGAAAGTTTCGAAGCCCGCGTGCGTGTTGCGGACAAGACCGATCCCTGGCGGGATGGGTTTGGCGTCCTGCACGTCGACGAGAATCGCGTGATTGGCCTGGCCACCTTTAACGGTCCGCCCGATCGCGATGCTGCAGTGGAAATCTCCTACGCGATCGCGCCGGATTACGTGGGACGTGGCTACGCGACGGCCGCGGCCCGCTTGCTGATCGCCTACGCGAAAGAAAGCGGCCACGTGAACTCGGTGCGGGCGCGGACGTTGCCCGAGGAGAACGCGTCGAGTCGCATCCTGCGAAAATGCGGTTTCCAAATGAAAGGCGAAATGACTGATCCTGAGGATGGCCTCATCTGGCAGTGGGAGCTGCGATTGAGATCGTGAACGACTTCCAAGTCCGGCCACTCGAGGCTGGCCAGCTTCCTTCGGTGGCCGCGTTGTTTGAGCTGCAGCTCGCCGAACACAATGTCGAGCGCTCGAGTGCAGAATTGATCGCCGGCCTGGAGATTCTGCTCGCCAAGCCGACGCAGGGTTTCGTCCTCGTCGCCATGGCGCACGACAAGCCGATTGGTGTGGCCTACGGCTCTTGTATTCTGAGTCTCGAACACGGCGGCTGGAGCGGTTGGCTGGATGAACTTTACGTCCTGCCCAAGTGGCGGGGTCGCGGAGTGGGTTCGGTCTTGCTCTCGGCGGTGATCACAGAAGCAAAGGCGCGCGGTTGGGCCGCGCTTGACTTGGAAGTCGAGGTGGATCATGCCCGCGTCATTCCACTTTACGAGCGCCACCGTTTCGAGCTGGTGCGACGGACTCGTTATGTGCGCCGTCTCCGCGCCGAGCAATGACCTTGGGTTGGCGACGCCTTTCTTTCCTCCGCAATTGATCTTGCACCGCGGTAGTGCTCAAAGTGCCTTGCCATGAGCACCCTGAATCACCTTTTCGAGCAAAATAAAGCCTGGGCCGAACGCATCCGGCGGCAGGAGCCGGATTTCTTTCTCAAGCTCTCCCGCCAGCAATCGCCGGAGTATCTCTGGATCGGCTGCGCCGACAGCCGCGTGCCGGCGAACGAGATCGTCGATCTCTCCCCGGGCGAGTTGTTCGTCCATCGCAACGTCGCCAACATCGTCGTCCATACCGACCTGAACTGCCTTTCGGTCATGCAATTCGCGGTCGACCTCTTGAAAGTGAAACACATCATCGTCTGCGGCCATTACGGCTGCAGCGGCGTGCAGGCGGCCCTCCGGCGCGATCGTCTCGGCTTGAGCGACAATTGGATTCGCCACGTGCAGGATGTGCGTCAGAAACACGAGGCGCGCCTCGCGCGGACGAGCGACGACACGGAGGCGGCGCGGCGGCTTTGCGAACTCAACGTCATCGAGCAGGTGGCCAACGTCTGCCAAACCACGATCGCGCTCGACGCTTGGGATCGTGGCCAGGATCTCACCGTTCATGGCTGGATCTACGGGTTAAAAGACGGGCTGCTGCGCGACCTCAGCATCACCGTCGGCAGCGCTGATGAAATGCTCTCCGCCTACCATGGCGCCATCGCCGCTCTTGACCGCTAGGCTGTCATCCCGGTCCGGCGCAGCGCGCAGAGGGACCTCGCAGTTGCCATACTTGCTTCTAAGGGCGAGGTCGCGCCGATTGCAGTCGAGAGGTCCCTCTCCGTCCTGCGGCGGATCGGCATGACTGTCACCAGTGAAGCGCCCTCTGCCGGGCCCACCGATTGACCGCCCCGCGGCACGCCCGCATAGTGCTGCCCTTCATGTCGATCGAGCTGACCCGCAACTTCTGCATCATCGCGCACATCGATCACGGCAAGACCACCTTGTCGGATCGGTTGCTCGAGACAACGGGCACGATCCATGCCCGCGAAAAGCAGGATCAGCTCCTCGATTCGATGGACCTCGAACGCGAACGCGGGATCACGATCAAGTCGCACCCGGTCGCGATGCGCTACACCGCGAAGAACGGGAAGACGTACCGCCTCAACCTTTCCGACACGCCCGGCCACGTCGATTTCGCTTACGAAGTTTCGCGCTCGTTGGCCGCTTGCGAAGGCGCGCTTTTGATCGTCGATGCTGCACAGGGCGTGGAAGCGCAAACCGTCGCCAACGTCCACCTCGCGCACAAGCAGGGCCTCACCATCGTCCCGGTGATCAACAAGATCGATCTGCCAAACGCCGATATCCCATCCGTTCATCGGCAGATCGAGGAAATCCTGCAAATCCCCGCCGAAGAAGCGATCGACTGCAGCGCCAAGATGGGCATTGGCATTGAGGAGATCCTCGAAGCGGTCGTCCACCGCATCCCGCCGCCGGCCCAGCCGAAAGATGAGATCCTGCGCGCGCTCGTCTTCGATTCGGTCTTCGACGTTTACCGCGGTGTTGTCGCCTACGTCCGCATCATGTCTGGCAGCATGGTCGCCGGCCAGGCCGTGCGTATGATGAACAACGACTCGCGCTACGAGATCAAGGAAGTCGGCGTTTTCACGCCCAAGATGTTCATTCAGGACAAACTGAGCGCGGGCGATGTCGGCTATTTCATCGCCAACATCAAAACCACCGCCGACATTAAGATCGGCGACACCATCACCGACCAGCGCAATCCCGCGACCGAAGCGCTCCCTGGTTTTCAGGAGATCCACCCGATGGTTTTCAGCGGGATTTACCCGATCAACACCGCGGACTTCGAGCATCTCAAAACCGCCATCGCGAAGCTGCGCCTGAACGACTCCGCCTTCGTTTACCAGCCGGAAAGCTCCGTCGCGCTCGGGTTCGGTTTCCGCTGCGGTTTCCTCGGTTTGCTGCACATGGAAATCATCCAGGAGCGGCTCCGGCGCGAGTACGACATGGACATCATCGCGACGTCGCCCAGCGTCGTTTACGAAATTCTCACCAGCCGCGGCGAGACTCTCCTGGTCGACAATCCCGCCCATCTTCCCGACCCGAGCATCATCGAGGAAATTCGTGAGCCGATCGTCAAAGCCTACGTTCTTTGCCCTAACGAGAACATCGGCGACATCCTCCAGTTGATCATGGAGAAGCGCGGCATAATGGACCACACCGAGACGCTCGACACCCGCCGCGTCATGCTCCATTGCGAATTGCCGCTGAACGAAATCCTGGTCGATTTCAACGACAAGATTAAGTCGATCACCCGGGGCTACGGCTCGATGGATTACGAGCACGCCGGGTATCGCGCCGACAAACTGGTCAAGCTAGACATCCTCGTGAATGGTGAGCCGGTCGACGCCTTTTCCATGATCGTTCACCGCGACCGGGCCGAATCCCGCGGCCGCCAGCTCGCCGCGAAATTGAAGGAAGTCATTCCCAGCCAGCTCTACCAGGTCGCGATCCAGGCCGCCATCGGAGGGAAAATCATCGCGCGCGAAAGCGTCAGTGCGATGCGCAAGGATGTGACCGCCAAATGCTACGGCGGCGACATCAGCCGCAAACGCAAGCTGCTCGAGAAGCAGAAAGAGGGAAAGAAGCGGATGAAGAGCATCGGCCGGATCAACATCCCGCAGGAAGCCTTCATCCAGGTGCTGAAGTCGGCGCAGTAGTGGTCTGCCGGTTAGCGCACACGTCTCGTGTGCTGGTCGCGCTGTTCCAGCGCGACGAACTTTCCTGAAGCGTGGCTTTTCCGAGCGCTCACGCGTAACCGAAAGTTCTCCACGGCGGGACACCGTCGCCCGCACCCGAGACGGGTGCGTCACCCAGGCCGCAAGAGCGGCCAACGCGCACCATCTAACCTTCGCCGCCTCGGCTCTCGGCGATACGAATGATCCTTTGCAAACTTCTTTCCTCGGCTAGCGTTGCGCCCAATGTTTGAACCCCGCTACATCAAGCACAGTCACCTTCTCATCCGGCATGCCGAAAAGCTGATCCGCTACCGGCGCGATCGGTTGAGTGAAACCGCCCTCGCCGAGTTGCGGGCGCAGATCGACAAGGTCGAGGCGGCGATGAAAGCCCGCGACGAGCGCACCACCCATGGAGAATCCGAAAAGCTCGACGCGCTCCTCCACGCGCACACCCCGCCCGAGCGCGATTCGGTCTGGCGGGAGAATGTCGAGGTCATCTTGGTCGCGATCGTGGTCGCCATCGGCATTCGTTCTTATTTTATTCAGCCCTTCAAAATCCCGACCGGCTCGATGCAGCCCACCTTGAACGGCATCGTCGGCCGGCCGTCGACCGCGCCCGCGCCTAACGTCCTCAAGCAGGTCATCGATTTCGTAGTCCTTGGCCGCAATTACATCAACCTCGTCTCAGAGGCGGATAACACCGTGGTCGATATCGTGCCACGGAAGTTCCTCTTCTTCTTCACGCTCTCCCGCATCGAGTGCGATCACGGATCCTATACGGTCTACTGTCCACCCGAGATCTTGCGGCAGGATTTCCAGGTCATGCCCGGCCGCACTTATCAGCGCGGCGAAGTCATCGCGCGGGGCGCGGTCGATACCGGCGACCAGGTCTTCGTCGATAAGTTCAGCTACAACTTTGTGCACCCGAGCCGGGGCGACGTTTTCGTCTTTCGCACCAATCACATCCTCGGCATCCGCGAGGATCCGCAGGCCGGAGCGCCCTTTTACATCAAACGGCTGACCGGCACGCCGGGCGACGAACTGCGGATCGATTCGCCCAAGCTCTACGTCAACGGTGAGCCGGCCAAGCGCTTCGGGATTCGACGTGTGATGTCGGCGCAAGAACCCTACCGGGGCTACGCTCCGGGCCAGGCTTACCTCGGCGCGCCGGATCGGACTTTTGTTATTCCGCCGCACAGCTATTTCGCGATGGGCGACAACAGCTACAACAGCTACGACTCGCGCTATTGGGGACCGGTGCCGGAGGAGAACCTGGTCGGGCGCGGTCTCTTCGTTTACTGGCCCTTCAATCGGCACTGGGGTCTGATTCGTTAGGCGAGGATCGCCGCTCATGTTTGCCGCCGTGCCGCGTGTCTATCCGCTGCTCGGGATGCTCGCCGGTTACTTCGTGCTCCTGTTGAGCAATCCGGTGCGCGTCGCGCTGCGCGACGGTTTCCGCGCCTGCCTCCGCTTCAAGCGCCTCTGGTTGCTCTTCGCTCTTTTCGCCCTGGCCTATTCGGCTTTTCAATTCGTCGTCTTCACGCCGTTGCAGTCGGTCGCCGACCTGCGCCTCGAACAATTCACTTTCTGGGAATCATGGCACTGGCCTCTCTTTTCGCAGGTCTGGCGCGAAAGTCTCCTCCACACCGTGGAATCGGTGGCCGGCATCTTCGACGCCGCCGCCACCACCTACCCGCTCTCCGTCCTGGCCGCCTTGCTCCTCCTCCTCAACTGGCGCGGGCTCCATCGCAGCCTGGTCAGCGCCTTGCGCAAACAGTTCGGCTGGGTCGGCTGGCTGATTTACCTCGGGGTCTTGGTCAGCGCGCTCGCCTCGCTGGTCAAACCATTCATCTATTGGCAAATGACGGAGCGCCTCCTGGCTCTCTCGCCTGCTCACTTGCTGCAAACTTCGGCCGCCGTCGATACGATCGCGTTTGTCTTTGAGTATCTCTGTGCGGTTTATGTGCAGGTCTATCTCATCACGGTCAGCCTCGCCTGGATCAAGGGCCTGACTTTCCGCGAAGGTGCGCTCCTTCGCTTCGCCATGCGGCGTTTCAGCTTCGTCTTGAAATGGCTCGGGTTGGTTCTGCTCGCCAGCACGCTGCTCCTGCGCCTTCCGCTGCTCGTCGCTTATTTCCGGGATGTGCCGGGTGTGCTCGACTATTTGCCCGCCGGACGTTGCGTGCTGGCGGTGCTCATTCTCTGTTTCGCCAGCATGCAGATTTCTCTCGTCCTGCATAACGAAACCCTGCGCGAAGCCTTGATCGCGCATTGGCAATTCGTGAGGCGACATGCCTATCGCCTCGGCTGGTTCCTGATCATCTGCGGAATGCATTTCTGGCTACTCGCATTTGCCGACACCGTCATCCGGGCGGCGGCCACCGAACGGCCGCTGGCGCTTTTGTTTTGGAAAATCGCCTACGTGCTCGGGCGCGCCTTCGTCACCGGCTGGCTGCTGGCCAGCTGGGTCTCGCTCTTTCGTCAATGCGAGATCGGCCGAGTGAATCGCGAGACTTGGATTCGCTACTAAAGATGCTCACTCCTCCTCGTCCTCCTCCTCGTCCTCGATGGGGACAAAGAATCGAGGACGAGAAAGAGCAGGGAAGGAAGCAGAGCTAGAATGAAGGACCAGGCCACCAGCGCTGAAGAGATCACCCGGGCGAGCAAGTCGAATCTCGCCCTCGCCTTCGTGTCGTTAGGCAAGGAACGCCGCCGCGACATCACCGTCTTTTATGCTTTCTGCCGGCTGATCGACGACATCGCCGATTCGACCGAGTTGGAGCGCGAGGAAAAAGCGCGCCAGTTAACCCGCTGGCGACAGGCGCTCATCGGCCCGGTCGCCGAAGAGTCGCCTGTCGCTCCGCAAGTGCGGGAGTTGATCCGGAGGTATCCGATTACGCCGGCGATGCTGGAAGAGATCATCGACGGCGTGGAAATGGACCTCACCATTTCCCGCTACGAAACCTTCGTGACATTGAGCACCTATTGTTACCGCGTGGCCAGCGCGGTCGGGCTGGTCAGTATCGAGATCTTCGGCTATCGCAACCCGCGCTGCCGCGAATATGCGATCCAGCTCGGGCTCGCTCTGCAGGTGACCAATATCCTGCGCGACGTGGATAAGGACCTCGCCAACGACCGCATCTATCTCCCCGCGGAAGAGATGGCGCGTTTCGGTTATTCCATGGCCGATCTCGAGGCCCGCACCTACAACGAGCGCTTCATCAAGCTGATGCAGTCCGAGGCCGACCGGGCGCATGCTTATTTCGACCGGGCCGCCGCCGTCCTCCCGCGCGAGGATCGCCGCTCGATGGTCAGCGCGCAGATCATGGCCTCGATTTACCACGCGCTCCTGCGCCAGATGGAAAAGGATCGGTTCCGGGTTTTCGAGCGCGATTACGGGCTGAGCAAACCGGCAAAAATGTGGCACACCACCCGCCAGCTGCTGAAGCTTCTTTGAATAGCGGGCGAAACGCATCCGTCTGAACAGAACAGTTCGAATCTAAAGCATTATGAAAAAGTATTTTATCCCGGCGGTCTCGGCCGCCATCCTTCTGCCGATGATGCTCACCTCGTGTGAAACCCCAGTCGGCCAAGGCGCCGGATTTGGCGCGGCTACCGGTGCGATCATCGGTGGCGCCGCCACCGGTCGGGTCCGCGGAGCCGCGATCGGCGCGGGCGCGGGCGCATTGGCTGGCGCGCTCATCGGCGCGGCCGTCGAGGAAGATCAACGCCGCTATTATCACGCGCCTCCCGGAGGCTATCCCTATGGACGCCGAACGGGGACGCCTGGCTATGTCTACAGCCCTTATGGCCAGCACAACGTGATCGACGTCCGCGGTGTCCCACCCGGCGCCTGGGTGCGGGACCCCTCCTCTGGCGGAATCTTCATTCGGCCCTAACGGCTGGAACGAATCTCTAACAACGGGTTGGTTCCGCGACCGCGGGATCAACCCGTTTTCTTTTACAGGGTCTGTTTCCGGAGGCCCGGTTCGTCAGGCGTCTGACTTGTGCTGCAGCTCGTCCACCACCTTCTGGGTGGCCTCATCCATCCGCACCAGCTCTGGCCAGCCGCGGGTGTAACCTTCACCAGCCAGCTTGCGCGTCGCGTCGAGGCCCATGTGGGAGCCGACATTTTGGACGCTCGGCGCGTGATCGAGTGAGTCGCTCGGGTTGGTGATGATGGTGCTGTCCCGTTTCGGGTCGGTATTCGCGCACATCCGGAAGAGCACCTCGCTGGTGTTGTGCACATCGCAATCCTCATCCACCACGATAATATATTTGCTGAACATCATCTGCCCCATGCCCCAGAGTCCGTGCATCACTTTGAAAGCCTGGTAGGCGTATTGCTTGCGGATGCTGACGAAGACGAGGTTGTGGAAAACTCCTTCCGCCGGCAGCGCCATGTCGACGATCTCGGGGAAATTCATTTTGAAGACGGGCAGGAAAATCCGCACGCTGGCCGAGCCGAGATAGAAATCTTCCATCGGCGGGATGCCGACGATCGTGGTCGGATAGACGGCCTCTTTCCGATGCGTAATCGCGGTGAGATGAAAGACCGGGTAATCCTCGATCGCGGTGTAAAACCCGGTGTGATCGCCGAAAGGTCCCTCCGGCTTGGTCTCGCCCGGCTGCACGTAGCCTTCGAGGACGAAATCGACATCCGCCGGCACCTCCAGGTCGTTCGTTAGGCACTTGACCAGCTCGACCGATTTCTTGCGCGCGAAGCCGGCGAAGAGAATCTCATCCAGCCCATCGGGGAGGGGAGCGGTCGCGGCAAAAGTGTAGGCGGGGTCGCCTCCGATTGTGACTGCGACCGGCATCCGCTGGTTGCGCTCGTAGTAAAGTTTACCGTGCCGCGCGCCGACCTTGTGCACCTGCCAGTGCATCCCGGT
>JALYOR010000116.1 GCA_030856765.1 Verrucomicrobiota bacterium
GCCGGCGCGCTTGGAACTCCGCAGGTCGTGCTTTTCGGTCCGACCAATCCCTTTCATTGGCATCCCCGCTTCGCGCCCGCCGTCATCTTGCAGGCTGGAAAAGCCGGACCGGTAACCGAATTCGTTCCCAAACAGCCGCCGCGCCCGATGAAGGAAATCTCGACGAATGAGGTCTTCGATGCTATGCAAAGCCTTCTGTCGGCTCCGGCAGCACCAGTCACATGAGCAAAATTCCGCCCGTCGCCAAGACGAAGCAGTCGCTCTGGACAACCATCCGCATCGGGTGGCGTCCGTATAAGCGTCTCTACAGCTACGCCCTGCCCTACAAGTGGCGCATGGTCGTGGGGCTCAGTTTCGGTTTCCTCTACGGCATCATCAACGGCGTTTTGCCGCTGGTTATGGCCCGGGTGGCCGGAGTCGTCTTCCAAGGCCACACCCCAGTCGGGCCGCAGGAGATGATCCAGCATCCGGAGCTCTTTAGCGGCGGCCCGAAGATCAATTCGCTCATCCTTCTTTGCCTGGCGATCCCGGCCGTCATGATGGTGCGGAGCGTCTGCTCTTACACCAACGCCTATTACATGAATTGGGTCAGCAACAAGGTGTTGACCGATATCCGCGGCCAGCTTTTCAGCAAGATGGTGCGTCAGTCGATGGATTTCTTTAACAAGATCCAATCCGGTTTCCTGATGTCGCGCATCACCAACGACACCCGCATGATGCAGACCGCCCTCTCCAGCATCAGCAGCGACCTCTTCAAGCAGCCGGTCGCCATCCTCTCCGGGATCAGCGTGCTGCTCTACATGGATTGGAAATTCACCATCGTGACCCTGATCCTTTTCCCGAGCTGCCTGGTGCCGCTCGGCATGTATGGCCGCAAGGCGCGCCGCGCGGTCAAGGACGAACAACTCGGCCTGGCCCAGATGGTGGTCACGATGCAGGAAAGCTTCGCCGGCATTCGGGTCATCAAATCGTTTGCCCGCGAGGAGCAGCAGGAGAAAGATTTTCGCAAAAGCAACCTGGCTCAGTTCGCCAACTCGATGCGCATTCTGCGTTCGATGGAAGCGGTCGGTCCGCTGGTCGAGACGATCGCCGCCATGGGCGTCGCGCTTGCTTTGCTCTACGTCTACGTGGCAGCGCTGCCGGCGGCCAAGTTCATCGCCTTGCTGGGTGGTATTTTCCTTCTCTACGAGCCGATCAAAACGCTCAGCCGCCTGCACATCACCATGCAGCGCTCGATCCAGGCCACGGTCGGCATTTTCGAAGTGCTCGACTCGAAGTCGACCGTGCTCGATCGGCCCGACGCGATCAAGCTGGAGCATTCGCGCGGCGAATTGGAATTCGAGCACATCACCTTTCGCTACAGCGGCGGCAAAATCGATGCGGTCAAGGATTTCAATCTGCGCATCGAGCCGGGCAAGAGCTACGCGCTGGTCGGCGCGAGCGGCGCGGGCAAGAGCACCATTCTCTCCCTCATTCTGCGCCTCTACGATCCGACGGCTGGAGTGGTGCGGATCGATGGGAAGGACCTGCGGACGCTGACCCAAAAGTCCCTGCGCCACCACATCGGCCTCGTCTCGCAGGATACCTTCCTCTTTCACGACACCATCCTGCAGAACATCAAATTCGGCCGCCTCGATGCGACGGAACCCGAGATCATTGCCGCGGCCAAGGCGGCCTTCGCGCATGATTTCATCATGGCGCAGCCGCAGGGCTACCAGACGCTGGTCGGCGACAAGGGCTGCCTGCTCTCCGGCGGGCAGCAGCAGCGCATCGCCATCGCGCGCGCCTTGCTCAAGAACGCGCCCATCCTGCTCCTCGACGAGGCCACCTCCGCCCTCGACACCGAGTCGGAGCAAAAGATCCAGCTTGCCCTCGAGCGTCTCGCTGAAGGCCGCACCGTCATCGCCATCGCCCACCGGCTTTCGACCATTCTCTCCGCTAACCAAATCGTGGTGATGGAAAAGGGCCGAATCAAAGAGGTGGGCACCCACGCCGAATTACTCGAAAATTCGGGCTACTATCGCCGGCTCTACGATCTGCAATTCAACCGCAATCCGGAAGAGCCGGGCGCCGAAGTCGAATTGCTCGCCACCGCCGCGATCTGACCCATCCTCCGGGTAGCGCACACGTCTCGTGTGCTGGTGATCGCGTCTCGCGATCACGAACTTTCCCTTACGCGGGGGAATGCCAACCAAGGGGCGAAAGAAGAAAAGTCCGCGGTGCCGTAACGGATGCGAAGCAACGGCCGGGCTTTCAAACGCGTGCGCTACCCGGCGTCACTACGGCCGTGGAGAAAGGACTCACGTGCCGGATCGAGCGACACCCAAGGCAGACGATCCTCCGTCCAGATCGCGGCCGTGGGAGAAAGCTTATCCGGGCGGTCGAGCGCCAAGATGGTCACTTCGATCTTGGGCGACCCTTCGTCCTCCTGGAAAAAAAGCGGCGTTCCGCAGCAGGCGGCAAAGGAACGCAGTCGCCCGGCGTGATGAACCTTGCGCAATTCGCCGGACAGCATCTCGATGTCTTCCCCCGCTATTTCTCCCCAGGTGACAAACGGAGCCGCGCTCGCGCGCCGGCAATCGATGCAATGGCAGTCGCTCAATCGCGCCGGCTCTCTACGCAGGCGGTAACGCACCCCGCCACAGAGACATCCTCCTTCGATTGGTTTGCTCATTCTTCGACCACCGGATGATATTTCAAATCCGCCGGCGGCTCAGGCAAATCCACCCAACTGCGACAGCCGCCATAGGACTTCGCGTCGGGAAACCGCCACACCGGGTCCAACCAAAAAACTTTCACGAACGCCACATGCACCCCGGGCGCTTCATCGTAATCGAAGCGCTCTCGCACCACTTCTTCCCTCAGGATATGGCGCGGTTCCAGCGCCCGCACTTCTTCCAAATCCAGCATCACTCGCGCCTCTTCCACGCGCACGAAATGCCGGATCTCGATCTCGTTAGGCCGCGGCTCCGGCAAGAGCGCGTTCGGCAGCCGCACCCGGTCGACCTGTTCGTGAAAAAAGGTCGGGAAAAGAAAAAACTCGCGATGCCGGAAGCCGAACCCGTCGCGCCCTTCGGCGATCCCGCCCTTGCGGATGATAACCGACTGCCTCCCCGTCCCGAGCGCCGCGCAAACCAGCGCCCATTCCTTAAACCCGATCGCCTCCATCGTTGGGCGGGACGATAACTTCGCCGCGCCCATCCGGCCAGCCCCAGATTTCCCACCCGAGCGCCGCGCCCCTTGTAGCGGCGCTCTATGAGCGTCGTAGTTCCCCCCAACAGCACCCTCCTGTAGCGGCGCTCTATGAGCGTCGAGTTCCCCCCGGGATATTGCCCCACGTTTCGGCGGTCACAGACCGCCGCTGCAGAGAGAGCCTACTCCTTTGCCGACACCAACCGCGTCGCAGTCGCACCTGCTTCCAGCCGCGCGCTCACCTTCTCCACCGTCGCCTCCATCTTCGCCAGAGCCGCTTCCAGTTGCGCGATCCGGGCGTCCTGCGCCTCCACCTTGCGATGTTCCTTCAGAAACTCATTGAGCAGCATCGCGTTCACTTCATCGTAGCGCACCGTAAAGGGCTTGCCCGCCGCATCCCGCGCCACCAGATCGGGGTCGACTTTGGCCACTTCCTCCGCCACCAGCCCAAACTGCGGCAGCGCCGCCGGATCGATCTCTTTCTTGTAACGGAAAGTCACCGGCTGGAGCGCGAGCAGCACTTCGCTCGCCCGATCCATCGGTTGGATCGCTTCCTTGAAGCGCGCCGAAGAAGCTCTCACTCCCAACTGCCCGTCCGCGCTGATCCCGACCGCCACCCCGGCGGCCAGGGGCGCATTGCGGATGCCCGCCACGAACGTCGTCTTCTGGCTCCCTTCCGTGCCTAGCCTGATGACCCCGTTATCAGCGGCCAGCCCTTGATTGCCGATCTCGATGTTTTTGCCACCCTTTCCCGTCACATTCTGCCCAGCCTGATAACCGAGCGCGATGTTGGTATTGCCGGCGAAATACAACCCCGCAAAGGAGCCCAGGGCGACATTAAAGCTCCCATTAGCCATATTCATCGCGCCAGCACCGAGCGCGAGATTGTCGCTTCCGTTTGAAAAGGCCATCGCGGTACTGCCCACGGCGGTATTGTAGTTACCGTTGATGCCGAGCGTCATCGCACCCGGGCCTACTGCGACGTTAGAGCCTCCATGGACATGGGCCAAGAGCGCCCTTTCTCCGACGGCTACATTTAAGACCCCGGTTGTGTTAGCACCAAGCGCACCCGCTCCCACGGCGGTGTTGCAAGTGCCGGTGGTATTGCCGAGGGCCGCTTGGTATCCAACTCCGACGTTATTGTAACCGGTCGTGTTGTTGCCGAGCGAACCACTCCCTACCGCTGTGTTAAAAATTCCTGCGCTCGTGGTATCCTTGAGCGCCTCGAATCCGAGCCCTGTGTTGTCCGAGCCGGGATTGTCATCTGATAGCGCCCCGTCGCCCAGAGCGGTCACGTTGTTCGGATAGCCGCCCAAGGGTGGTGGAGTAACGGCCAGCATTGTGTCAATGGCTCCAGCGAGTAAGATAGCCATCGCAGCTCCAACTACCACCGCACGGTAGCGAGAATAACAAAAATTCAAAGATTTAGATCGATTCATCACTTTCATTGCTTGTTTGCCCCCAGTTTTGCCTATAAATCAAAATTGATTGAGATGGATATTTAAGGATGTAAGTATTGTTGGAAAAAACTGATAACTCGATCTTTTACCCTCAAACCCTGATTCGGGAACGTATCGTCGGTGTAGTCCTGCCAAAGAGCGAAAGCGTGATCTGAGTTTTCCGCCGGAGGGACTGACCACATTCGGAAGAGGGCGGGATCAACCTGAGCTTGGGTGAGCGCAAGCCAGAGATAGTCCTGCGTCGAGGCAGGGGAACCGCTATCCGACATGGAGCGCAGGAAATACATAGGGATGAAGGTGCTCGTAGTCGAGACCAATCCGACCGGAGAGTCGGCCCACTGGGTGTAGAGAGTGGCACTCTTGGTATAGTTTTCAATGTCGCGAATGTAGTTCCTGTTATCAATTACATCCTGATCGCGATCGGAAAAATCGTACTGTCCCGAAAGGCCGACGACGCATTTCGGCCGAGCCGTACTGTTCCAAAAAGGCCAAACATTGGTGCCAGTGTTCGTCACATCTAAGGCTACATAAGCTGCATGTGAGGCGCCGGCGGAACCACCAAGCACCCCAACTAGACCCATATAACAATGAAGATCATTTTTGGCAGCGTCGATGATCGCTTCCACTGCCCGGGTTTGTTGTGGGTAGCGCCCGGCGTTGGTGTCTGTCAGGCTTTGGCCTTTGATACTGCGTGGAGGGGCGAGTGGGTAATCAGCCACGATCACGTAAAACCCCGCGTCCCTCAGATCCTCGGGCGCGGTGGAAAAGCTGTGGTAGAAGTCTCCTCCCTTATAATTGCCGACATGCAGGAGCACGATCACCGGCCACCGTGTGGTCCCGTCAGGGCCCATCACGGTAGGCTGATAAGTCACCCATTGCAGGGTGGTGCCGTATTGAACGTCCGATGCCGGCGGCTGATCGTGTGGCGGCAAATCGACATAGGCTGGTTTACCGTTGGGAGGAGTAATGGTCGGGCTAGGGCTGGGCGTTTGCAGCGCCGGCGTTCCGTAGGGGATGGTCGATTTCGCGGGTGTAGCCGTGACTGCCGGCGTGGGCGTAGGAATAATGGTCGGAGTCGGAGGTGGCGTCGGACGATCCTGGGCCGAACACAGCGCCGCCAGGGTAATGAAGAAGCTTAGAACGAACGCCGCAGTATTTCGGCGCAGTATTTCGGCGCAGTATTTCGGCGCAGTATTTTGTTCTGGGAAGAGTTTTCATTGGTAATGTGAGAAATACCTGATTTTTGTTCGTCCAGGCAATCTTTTTCTTTCTTCTTTCTACCTTTTTTTGCTTTTCGCGAATCAAATGGCTCTCGCCCACACTGGCCGACCCCCGGCAACAGTCATTTCCGCGTTCGCTGCCGCGGTCACGGGAGTGAAATGAGAGGCTTCCTTAATCGCTCACCGAGACCAACTGCCCCTGCGCCCGGCCCGCCTTCAACTGCGCGGTTACCTTTTGAATTTGCGCCGCCTGCGTCTGATCGCCCTCTTCACTTCCCCCAAAGCCGCTTTCAATTCTCCAATCTCCCCCCGTTGTTCTTCGATCCTAGACTGCTGACTCTCCACCTTGCGGTGCTCTTTCAGGAACTCATTGAGCAGCATCGCGTTCACTTCCTCGTAGCGGACCGTTAAGGGTTTGCCCGCCGCATCCCGCGCCACCAGATCGGGGTCGACTTTCGCCACTTCCTCCGCCACCAGCCCAAACTGTGGCAGCGCCGCCGGATCGATCTCTTTCTTGTAACGGAAAGTCACCGGCTTGAGCACGAGCAACACTTCGCTCGCCTGATCCATCGGTTGGATCGCTTCCTTGAAGCGCGCCGAGGAAGCTCTCACCCCCAACTGCCCATCGGCGCTGATCCCCACCGTCACCCCGGCGGCCAGGGGCGAAGAAGAGGCCCCTATGGGGACTGAGGTAGTGCGTCCTCTATACCTCGCAGTTCGGTCCGATGTAAAGCTCAAAAGCCGGCCGCCTCCCCTCCGCAACGGGAACTTTGCATTTCGCACCTGGCGCACTACGCTCCCGACCATGTCCTTCAAGATCGATCTGCACACGCACTCGTTCTTTTCGGGCGACGGCGTTTCCAGCCCGGAGGAAAACATTGCCGCGGCCAAGGCCAAAGGATTGCATGGTTTTGCTCTAACCGACCACAACACCAACGACGGCGTTACTTACCTGCTCGAGAAGGGCCTGATCCGCGAAGACGGGTTGCCGGTCGACGATTTCCTCATCATCCCGGGAGTGGAAGTGACGACGGCAGAAGGCCATCTCCTTTGCCTCGGCGCCTCTTTGCCCTACCTCAAAGGTCGGCCCGCGCGCGAGGTTTGCGATCTGATTCATGAACGCGGCGGCCTGGCCGTTCCTCCGCATCCCTACGATTTATTTCGAGCCGGCATTCGGCATTCCACGCTCGAGACTCTTCCGATCGACGCGCTCGAAGTCTTTAACGCCGCCACCACTCTGCGGCGCTACAACGCCTTTGCCTTCGAATACGCGCAGGCCCGCGGCCTGCCCATGACGGCCGCCAGCGATGCGCATCATCATGCCGCCATCGGCACGGCCTACACCATTCTCAATACCGACGACCTCTCGC
>JALYOR010000065.1 GCA_030856765.1 Verrucomicrobiota bacterium
ATTCACGAGTGCGCAAAGGGCGGGCACAAACTGCGGATCGCGCGCCACCGCCTGATCGAGCAGGCGGATGGCCTCCTGTACCTGCTCCGGCCGCGGCGAGGTCAGGCGCACGCTGATGGCTTTGGCGCGCAGATAAAAATCGTAGGCCACCATGTCCGAAGTCGGTCGCGCCTCGATCGCGGCCTTCTCGTTAGGGGAGAGCGCCGCCTGCAATTCGTGCGCGATCTTCTGTGCGATTTCGCTTTGGATCGCAAAAACATCCTTCAGCTCGCGATCGTATCGCTCCGCCCAGAGATGGGCATCCGTCCGGGCATCGATCAACTGCGCGCTCACGCGCACGCGATTCTCGCTCCGTTGCACTGTGCCTTCCAAGACGTGGGCCGCGTGCAAGGCCTGCGCGATCTCCTTCAAGTTTCGTTTTGATGCGTCCTGGTATTGCATCACGCTGGTGCGGCTGATCACGCGCAGATCGGCCACTTTCGCGAGGGTGGTCAGGATTTCATCCTGCACGCCATCCGCGAAAAACGCGTTCTCCTCGTCCTTGCTCAGGTTCTGGAACGGCAACACCGCGATCGATTTGCTCGAGATCATTTCCGCCGCCGGCGCGGCCGGGGCTCGTGTCGCCGTCCTTTCCTGTTCCAACCAATGTCGGCCGGCGAGTTGATAGACCAGCAGCGCCAAAGCCAGAACCGCGATGCTCCCGATCAGCGCCGCAAACTTGCGCGCGCTCCAGTAGGGCAGCGCTCGAATTTCCTCGACTGAGAGGTCTTCCGTCCGCTTCATTCCCTGCGGGGTCATCTCGAAAGCCCACGCAATGATCAACGCGAGCAGAAATCCCAGCGTAAGCATCACCACGAGCGCCTTCATCAGCCACGCCGGCGCGTCGAAAGTCGGGAATAAAATCGATGCCGCCTGGAGCAGCAGCCACGAAATCACCGTGTAAGTGACGGCGACTTTATAGACATTGCGTCGCTTGAGTTCGTGAAGAAAATCCATATCGATCCGGCTGTCTTCGCACGGTCCTACCGGATTTTGTGCAATCGCGCCAGCGCAACAGCAAGCCGGATCGGAATCCTGCTCATTTTTGCGCGTGGAGAAAGCGATTCGGTGCTGCCACGTTCCCATATGGAGTTAGGCGGCGATCCACTTGAGCGGCATGGTCGTCCCCTGGCGTAGCGCGTTGTTACGGAAGCCGAGCTGCAGACCGACCGCGCTGCGCTGGCCAACTTGTTTCTCGATGGCTTTCCGAATGTTCGCGCTGACGGGAGAAGAGAAGGATGAAGGCAGAAGGATCAGGGATGAAAGGAAAGCGAGGCCCTTCTGCATTCTTCTCAGATTTTTTCCCAACTTCGGTCGGCGACGGGATCTCGCCCTTCGTCGAACTCGATGTGGTCGATGAGAGTCTCAGTGGGTTTACCGGTGAGACCGCTGTCCCGGATGCGCTCGGGGAGGATGTGGCTGCGTTCGTCGCGCCAGCCGGGCTTGGCGATGAAACGGCTCCAGGCGTTGCATTCTTCAACGGTGCGCGAGGTTGCCGTGGGCGTGCGCCCAGGTCAGCACCGACTCATCGACCCGTCGGCGAGGTGCGGCTCTTGATCTCGCAGGCCATGAGCTTCCGCCTGATCGTCCCTATACTGGCAAAATTCATCGCGCTGGATGACTTGACCGCATAAAGCGGTCAACCTGACTTGGCTTCAATTCCGTCCTACCCGCTAAACTGTGCGGCGGACAAGCCTCCTGCACCGGACTGCCGCTCTGCAAAAGCTGAAAAACTGAGATTCTGAAAGCTGACTTCTGGCAGTTTCTTCAATTGGGAAGCCGCTGGCAGCGACTTTGTCCTGATGTAAGAGTGAGCCAGTGAGTACTGCGGCGTTGTGAAGCATGCCTGATCGTGAAAAACCGGCGCTGCCGCCGGCTGAGCGGCGAGCGCGTCGCGCGGCGCGGCGGGTGGTGCAGCGCGCGGCGAATGTTGAGCGCGCCGCAAAAATGCGCAAGTCGCGGCTGGCGTGGGAGCGCGCGCCGGAGCTCCGGCCTGCCGGCGACGAAGCCGCCATCGGCGCCTGTCACATCGGCTGCTCGGGCTGGTATTACTGGCACTGGCAGGGCGGATTCTACCCGGCCGATCTGCCGCGCGCCGCCTGGTTCCGGTTTTACTCGGAGCAGTTTGATACGGTGGAGCTGAACGCGCCATTTTACTCGTGGCCAACCCTGGCGACGGTGCGCGGATGGCTGAAACAGGCCGAAGGCAGGCGCTTTATTTATACCGTGAAAGTGTGCGAGTTGATTACGCACTTGAAGCGCTTCACCGGGACGAAGACGCTGGTGCGCGACTTCGGGCATATCGCGGACGTGCTGGGAGATCGAATGGGCTGCTTTCTTTTTCAGCTGCCACCAAGCTTTCGATATACTGCACCGCGGCTTCGCCGGATCCTGGAGCAACTCGATCCAACTCGCCGGAACGTCGTCGAGTTCCGTCACGCGAGCTGGTGGAATGAGAAGGTATTCACCGCGTTTCGGGAACACGGAATCATCTTTTGCTCCTGCAGCGGGCCGCGTTTGCCAGACGAACTGGTGAAAACCGCCGACGAAATCTACGTTCGCTTTCACGGCCCGCAGCGCTGGTATCGGCATGATTACTCGCCGGATGAATTGGCTGAATGGGCTCGGCGGATCAGAGCCAGCGGCGCAAGTCGTGTGTGGGCCTATTTCAATAACGACCGCGACTGTTACGCGATCAGCAATGCCAGAGAGCTGTGTCGCCAGCTGGGCGGGTAAAGGCATCAAGTCGCGATGCCATAAGGATAGGAACTGGGATTGTCAGCCGTAACCGACAAGATTGGTCTGTGGAAATGGTATGACGACGACTTGCCGGCTACAGGCTGAACGGGGACTTCTCAGAAGTTGCGATGTAGACAACGACGTGGCGTTGTGCGTAGCCTGAGAACTTGGGCAGCTTCGAATCAATGGAGTCGACCGAGATGAGGCGACATAGACTGGTCGGAGATCAGCCCGCAAGGACGTGGTTGCTGGGCAGAAACGACATCAAGAAGCCAACCAGCCCATTTTGTTCGATGTGCGGACCACATTTCTGTTCCTATGAAGCTCGAGATCGCAGACCGTCAGGAGACTGATTTCCCGGCCCCGGTTTCGTTTTCAATCGCCCGTTAACGGGATTGCATTGCGATGTTTGCCTGTCTGCATCTCCTCGCCGCGGCTGCGATCGGGATCTGGCTCCTGCGTCGCTTCTTGGGCGATCGTTTGGACTGGCCCGAGCAAGTCTTAGGCGGGCTGGCTGCAGGTTGGATCCTGGCGGCCTGGGCCGCTTATCTGGTGGCGAGCGTGCAGAAGAGTCTCGCCTACGGCTCCATGGTTGGGTTGACGATGCTGCTCTGTCTGGTCGCTGCGATCCTCTGGGTGCGGTCTTTTCGCCAGGCGGATTCGGGACCGAGCTTTCGCCTGCGGTTTCAGCCGCATCTGCCTCTCCTAGCGCTCCTCGCTTTCACCGGCTGTTTCTATAGTTACTCTTTCGTCACGCAGAGTTTCCCGCTCAAACAGGACGGGCTGCACACTGGTGGGGCCATGTTTGCCGACATGCCGTTTCATCTTTCGATGATCACCGCGTTTGTTTACGGCGATAACTTTCCTCCCCTCTATCGCATCTTCCCGCCCGATCCTTTGACTTATCCTTTCCTGCCCGACTTCCAGGCGGCTGTCCTGATGAAGCTCGGGCTAAGTATCAACGCCGCGCTGGTTGTGACCGGCGTGCCCTTGGCAATCGCCTTGACGGGTCTGCTTTACTGCCTGGCCAAGCGCTTACTCGGGCGTTGGTCGGCCGCGATGGTGGCGACTTTCCTTTTCCTGCTCGGAGGGGGCTTCGGTTTTCTCTATTTCCTGGCCGACTGGCGGAAGACCGGAACGGGATTTTGGCGATTCCTGACCCACCAGCCCCTCAATTACGCGCACGAGGGTAACCTGGCGCTTTACTGGGATAACGTCATCGTGGGTCAGATCCTCCCGCAGCGCTCGAGTCTTTACGGAATGGCGATCGCCTTTCTCGTCTCGATTCTCCTCGCGGGTGTCTGGCGGCGCTGGTTCGAAGAAAAGCCATCGGGACGTTGGGAAGGCGGTTTGGAGTTACTCGTCGCAGGCGTCCTGCTCGGAATGCTGCCCCGGGTGCATTCTTTCACTTTCATAGCGCTTGGACTGGTGAGCATCGGATGCTTTCTCCTGCGCCCGCGATTTGCCTGGCTACTCTTTTGGCTGCCCGCTCTCTTGCTGGCTCTGCCACAGGTCATCGATGTGAACCAACACGTTGCCCACCGCCATTTCTTTTATCTTCAGGCCGGCTGGATGGGAAATTATGAGAAGAACTGGCCGCTCTTCTGGCTGCGCAACTTTGGTCTGCCTTTGCTGCTGATCTTCCCTGCCTGGTTCACGGCTTCACGGACCTGGCGCATGTTCTATCTACCGTTTGCGCTGCTCTTCGTCGTCTGCTTTTTCGTCTCGATCTCGCCTGATCCTTACAACAACACCAAGCTCTTCTATTACTGGTATGCCCTGACCAGTATCCTCATTGCGGGCTGGCTCCATAAACTGGCGACGAAGCATCACCAGCGTTTTCTCGTCTTGCTGCTGTTTTTGGTCTCGACGGCAACCGGGTTCCTTACCTACGTGCATGGAGGGTTTAGCTCGTGGCTCATGTTCAGCCGTGCGGAGATGGCCGCGGCCGCTTTCGCCCGGGACAAGATACCGCAGCACGCCGTTGTCATGGCCGCTCCTACTTTTACTCAGCCGATTGTCTGCCTGGCAGGGCGGTCGACGGTTTTGGGTTTCGTTCCCTGGCTTTGGAGTCACGGCTACACCGACGCCGAGATCAAGCCGAGGCTGGCGGATATCACGGCAATCTACCATGGCAGCCGCGAGACACGACAGATCCTGGAGAAATATGGTGTCTCCTATATCTACTTCAGTCCCGCCGAGCGAAATGAGTTCCACCTCACGGCCCTTCCTCCAAACTGGCCTTTTCCAGCGGTCTTTCATTCCGGGGATATCACAATCTATAAAGTGGTCGGGGGAAAATAGAGAGGCTAAAGGGGGATAAGAAATGTAGTGTGCAAATATTGACAAGAGAGAGGACGCGGGCGTAGCCATCGAAGGATGGCGCGAAGCGTGGGGATCGAGTTTCCGGGACGCTGAGATACCGTTTCCGGCTTTAGACTCCCATTCCTGCGTTCCGCCTCCTTGTGGGAAAAGCCCGGCCCTGCTTTTGACTGAGTGACAGGAAGCCTAGCCTCCGCTGACCAGTTCACGGGTGCCGAAGAACTTGGCGGAGTCTTTCTTCTGCAAGCAGGTCCAGCCGCCTGTCTAGACACTCTTCTGCGGGGTGGCACTGAATCGCTTGTAAAGTTTCACCCCTGAAATGTAGCATCCCTTGAAAGCTGCTCGCGGCATAGCTCTGGATTCTGGTTTCGGTGCGCCGCTTCACGATCTGAGATGTGCCAAGAAAAGGGATTTGAAGGCGGGCCGGTGGGCGATCTCCAGTCAGCGTTCGCGGGCGTTGACCAGCCGACGTGCTATGATGCGGCCTGCGCATCGCTCTCATTCTGTTCTCCGCTGTTTCCTTCTTCGTCTACGGCGCGGCTTGTTTCTCCTCCGATTATCTGAAGCGCGAGTTTGTGCGCTACCGCCTCGAGAGGGAGCGGGTGATGGTGGGAACGCTGCAAATCTGCGCGTCGCTCGGTTTGTTGCTCGGGCTGGAGCTGCCGTGGATTGGCCGGGCAGCCGCTGCCGGTCTCACTCTCATGATGTTGCTCGCGGTCGGCGTGCGGCTGCGGATCAGAGATAGCTTGCTGCAGACCTCGCAGGCTGTGCTTTACCTAGTCCTGAATGGCTGGCTCTGCTGGGCGGCGTTTTAGACGCGCCCGCAGAGGAATACGATCAGCGCGCAGAGGAAGGCGATGCCGGCGGCTGGCAGCGACTTGTGCAGCGGGTCCTTAATCTTCAAGTGCATGGCGACAGCGCCGAGCATCATCAATCCCATGCCAATCGCGGCGGGACGGACGAGCAAGGGAAACCACATGCCGACGATGAGAGCGAGGGCGAGCAGAATCTTAATCGCGCCGACCAGATACATCGACCACGCGGGCAAACCGTAGGCCGGAAATTCTTCGTGGAGATTGCGGGCGTTGCCGCCGCGGTAGGCACTGGGGTTATTCGCGCGGAGGAGCCAGACGTTGAGCACTCCGAGAGCGACGAAGAGTTGGAGGGCGATGCGAAGGTAGAGCATGTTTTTGTTAGTCGAGGAAACGACCACTACGCTCCGACGAAGCGGCATCCTACGCCGCTGACGGCGGGTAGCAAGCGACACGGTTCGCGGGACGAATAGGTCTACGCGCTGCGGTTTTCGCCTACGGGTTCACCGGTGTATTGCCGTTTACGAAAGGCGCTCGTGCAGCTCGACCGTGCTTCGCTGGCCGACGTCTCTTCCGATAGCCTTCCGAATCTTCGCGCTGACGGGAGAAGAGAAGGCTGAAGGCGGAAGGATGAGGGATGAAAGGGGGGCTGAGATATCGTTTGCAGCTTTAGATTCCCTTCCTGCGTTCCGCCTCCCTCGTGTGAAAGCCCGGCCTCGCTTTCGGCTGAGTGACATTAAAGCCTAGCCTCAGCTGGGCCGTGATCAGTCTACGGGTACGAAAGACCGTTTTTCTCCTGTTCCGCAGTGATTCAGCGGCTACTCTCGGCTCTCCGATGCGACTCCGCTCCATCCTTACCGCGCTCGGACTCAATGCCATCCCAGCGGCGGGCTGGTTACTCGGAGACTGGTCCGCGGGCACCACTCTCGTTCTCTATTGGTTCGAGACTCTGCTGGGGACGTTGCTCGTGGCTGCTCGCATCCTGATCCATCGGCGGCTGCGCCCGAGCAAGGGACATTGGAATTATCAGTCCCCGCAAACGGAGGCCACTCCGGGCCGGAGCAGCTATTTCTCCGCCTTCCTTTTGCCCGCGGTCGTCTTCACCCTCGCCCACGGAATCTTCCTCGCCGCTCTCGGCTTCATGGCGGTGGTTAATCACCTGGCTCCGGAGGCCAGGATCGAGCGCGGACCTTTACTCGTTGGATTGACCGGTCTGGCGGTTTTTCAAGGCGCCGATTTCTGTCTCGACATTATCTTGCTGAGAGATCGGTCCTTTGCCTGGCTGGAACGCCTCGGCCAGCAAACCCTCGCCCGTGTCTTCGTCATTCATCTCACCATCATCGGCGGCATGGCGGCGGTCATGTTTACCGGCGCGGGCCGGCAGTTCTTCGGCGTCTTCATCTTTTTGAAAACGCTGCTAAATTGCAGCGTCCTCCTCCCGCAGTGGCAACCCAAAGCCCCGCCTGCCTGGCTCTCGAGCGCGATGGACCACATCAAGGCTCCGAAAAACAAAAACACCGGCTTCGCGCAATTCTGGAAACAAACCGACGACCAGGAGATCGCGCGCGTGGCCCGCAACGAACAATCGCCCGGACCTCGATCGGGCCGGAAGTAGAGAAATTCAGGACTCGCAGGGCATCGCTACCTTGACCTCTCGACGCGCCGAAGGCGTAAACAGCATCCACGAAGCCGTGCGCTCGGGCTTGGGCGTGGCCGTGCAGCCGAACTGGCTGATTCGGGAAGACTGCTCACAGAAGAATTGTTCCGCGTGCTGCCGCAATGGAAGGCGGAGGACCTGCCTGCTCAGGTCGTCTACGCCACCGCGCGATTCCTACCTGCGCGTATCGGCGCCTTCGTCGACTTCGCTGTCCATCACCTAACGAAGGAACTGGCATCCGACACCCAGGCATGCCGCGGATCGGCGTGGTCTTTTGTGCCTCCTCCTGGGCTACCCCCTTTTCTCCACACTCGCCGGCATGCGGTCGAATTCTGGCCGCGACAACAGATCCCGAGGTCGGCTTACGACCTCACGTCAAGGCACGCTCTGCAAGCCTTGGAGGATCGCCGCGGTGCTGGCTCGTTCTTCGTAGCCTTCCAAGAAAAGTTTGGCACGGATCACGCCGTCGGTTCCGATGATGTAGGTGCCGGGGTAGGGGATCCCGCTCGTGCGTCCCTTGGCTTCTTTGTTGCGAATGCCGTAGGCGTCGATCGTTTTGCTGCCGGTATCGGAGAGCAACGCGTAAGTGATCGATTTCTTCGTTGCGAACCGATTAAGGATGTCCGCGGAATCGTAGCTGATGGCCACGACTTGGGCGCCGTTGGCCTGAATCTTAGCGAGATCTGATTGCAGTTGAACCAACTGCTTTTGGCAGAAGGGTCACCAATCGGCCGATCGGTAAAAGACGAGCGCGACCGGGCCTTTCTTGAGTAACGCGGCGGGAAACCTCACGGTCGTCCTGGTCTTTGAGCGTAAAACCGGGAGCTTTTTGCCCGACAGCCAAGCCGGTCTTTTCCGGCGAAGCCGGCGCCGCGGCAATCGGATGTAACGCCAGCATCAGCGAGCATACCGCCAGAGATCTGATCAGGCGAATGGATGTCATGCGGAACTGTAGCGTGTGCTGCGGTGTTGTCATGTGAGACTCGCGCGGACGGAATAAATCGAACGCGCGAGTGCCCTAGACCGGCTCGTCAGTGATTTCTACTCGACCGGAGGTTCACCGCATCTTTGCGAAAGACGCTCGGCAACCCGTTCGCGATGCGCGGCCCAGCTTCCTTCCCGATGGCCTTCGGAATCTTCGCGCAACGTTAACTTGTGTGTCGCATCACCGAAGGCCATGAAGGATGATCGAAACTCAACGCCGTCCCTGGGTGCCACGGGTCGAGCTAACACGAACCGCCTTTCGCCGGTCTCATCTGTAGGGTGCGGTGAATCGCTTGTCCCGCAGGAGCGGGCTCGAATTTGCTGCCCCCGGAATTACCTATGCAAACCTATGCGGCTCAGATAGAGAGGGATCGTGCCGCCGGACTCCGACGACAATCTCCATCTGGAAATCGGGCATGTCCTGTTCATCGACATCGTCGGTTACTCCCGGCTCCTGATCGAGGAACAGAAGGAGCGGCTCAACCAGCTCACTGCGATCGTGCTGGCGACGGCGCCGGTGCGCGAAGCGACGGACGAACAACTCGTGCGGCTGCCGACCGGCGATGGGATGGCGCTGGTCTTCCACCAGAGCGCGGAAGAACCGGCCCGCTGCGCGCTCGAGATCGCCGAAGCGCTCCGGAAGCACCCGGAACTTCCGGTGCGGATGGGCATTCACAGCGGACCGGTGAGCGAGGTGAAGGACGTGAGCGGGCGCAACAACGTCGCCGGGGCCGGCATTAACATGGCGCAACGGGTGATGGATTGCGGCGACGCCGGGCACATCCTCCTCTCCCAGCACGTGGCCGATGATCTGG
>JALYOR010000099.1 GCA_030856765.1 Verrucomicrobiota bacterium
ATGATCCCGAGGCCGATGACGCCGACATTTTTCGATTTGGAACGTGCCATGTTGTTTCGTGCCGCTGGTGGGCGCGGCGAGGCAAGCTGGGATCGAATACCGCGCGTCGCAATCGGAAATGCGCGGCGCTAACGCCGGATGACGGCAGGCACAGCCGTAGCGCGCCGCTCGTTCGAGAGGGTGGCCGCGATCTCGGGCTGCGCTTCCTCGAAGCTCAGTACGAGAGGCGGCCGGAGATCCGTGAGGCGCACGATATGAAAGCCGAGCCGGCTGCGAATCGGCGGGCTGGTTTCGCCGGGCCGGAGCGCACGGGCGGCGTCAAAAACTTCCGGCAGCATCCGCTTCTCCGCGAAAAAATTGAGATCGCCATCTCGCAATCTGGTCGCCTCGTCCTCCGAGAACTCAGTCACCAGCGCCGGAAACGATTCGCCGTTGGCGAGGCGACGGGAGATCTGTTTGGCGAGCGCGCGTTGCGCCTCGATCAACTCCGTCGGCGATCCATCCGGCGCGGCCAGAAAAAGGTGGCTGGCCCGCAAGCGCAGCGGTTCGGCGAAAGCCGAATCGGCGGCGGCGAAATAAGCGCGGATTGCAGATTCGTTAGGCAGACGGCCGGCGGCGATTCGTCCTTCGAGCCATTGGCGCTCGCGCAGATTGGCAGTCACCTCCTCCTCGAGGGCGCGGCGCGAGAGGCCCGCGTTTGTAAGGGTGTTTCCCCAGGTTTTTTCGTCGCGGAACTGGGCACGCAGCAGATCCATCTCCCGCGTGATCGTGGGGGATTCCACCGTCTGAGCCCTCGCCAGGGTGCGCAGTTTTTCCTGTCCCATCAATCGCGCCAGTGCGGCGGCTTTCTGCCGTTCGGCTGTGGAGGCGTCGACATCCTGGGCGTCTCCTCCGTTGGCAAAAAACCCGGCTTGGCGAGCCCGCTCCACGTCGGTGTCGTAGAGACCGCGCCGTCCGACCAGGGCCTGCAAATCCCCTCGCCTAACGAAATGGCCAAGGGAGCGCCGAAATAGAAATGAAGTCGAAAGGTATTCGCCGGTTCCCACCCCGAGCGCGATTGCCACGATGACGAACAGGAGCCGCCGCATTATTTGAGGCCCCGCTTGACCAGATAGTAGAGCGTGACGGCGCCGACGGTTTGCAGGCTCTCCGCGCTCAGCTTGTCCATCGTGTCCTGGAAAGTGTGCCAGGGCGGATATTCAAAATCGATCAAGTCGATGGTGGGAATTCCCACCGCATTCAGCGGCACGTGGTCGTCGATCATCTTGTCGTCCGCGTAGCTGAAATGGTCGCGCACCTGCAACGCCTCGGCGGCGGCGAAAATCCCCTCGGCCAGTTTGGCCGGCGAATCGAGCGGGAGCGTGATGGTGAGGTCACGATCGCCCATCATGTCCCAGACGATGGCGCCGCGATACGTCCTTACCTGGCCAGCCTGACGCACCTGCTCGGCAAAATGCCGGCTGCCGAAGAGACCATCGTCCTGGGTAAAACGTTCGTAGGCTTCTTCGCCATCGAAAAAAACCAACTCGATCTGAGAGGCCAGCGACGGATGCAAGTTGAGCACCCGCGCCATCTCTAGAAGAGCGCCTGTGCTCGAGCCGCCGTCATTCGCACCTACGAAACGGATCGAGTCGAAAATCTTGGTGTCGTAATGCGAACCGAGCAGAAAAAGCCGGTCCGCCGCGTCGGGGCGGCGTGCGATCAGATTCACAAATTCGACCGGTCCGCGCGGCGTCTTGTCGGTGAACGGTTGCTCCACTACTTGCCAGCCATTCGCTTCCAGGTTCTGGCGCAAGTAGGCCCGCGCTTGCTTGATCGCGTCGGAGCCGGCCGGGCGCGGTCCGAAGTCGACCAGCGCCTGGACATGGGCGAGCGCTTTCTCACCCGAGAATTCCTTCCACGGTTCGCCGTCTCTGACCGGCCGGCTGCGCAGGAAGAGGATCGCAACCAGGACCGCGAGCCCGAGCAGGACATAACCGCCCCACGAGCGCCATCCGGGCAAGACCGCCTGGCCTTGACTCCGCTTCTTTTTGTTAGGCATCGGGCGGCAGGCCGAGCGCCTTCACGACCCGATCGAGATCGTCCGTGCCGTAATACTCGATCTCGACCCGGCCGCGTTTTTCGCCGTGATGAATGGTCACGTGGGTGGCGAGATGTTGTTGCAGCCGATTCTCCAGGTCGCTGATGGCTGCGCTGCTCACCGTTTCGGCACGCCTGCGCCGGCGGGTGCCGCCCGCTTTGCCGAGCAGGCGCGCGACCATTCGTTCGGTCGTGCGGACGGTGGAGCTTTGGCGGAGAATTCTTTCCGCCAGCAGGCGTTGCTCGTCGTGAGCCTTGATCCCGAGCAGAACCTTGGCGTGGCCGACGGAAAGGAGATCCTGCACCACCCAGGTCTGAACCTGCTGATCGAGGTCGAGGAGGCGCATTGCGTTCGCGACGGCCGCGCGGCTTTTGCCGACCTTTTCGGCGATGTCTTCCTGGCGCATCCCAAATTCGCCCGCCAGCCGCGCGTAAGCCTGCGCTTCCTCGATCGGGTTGAGATCGGCGCGCTGCAGATTCTCGATCAGCGAAAGTTCGAGCACTTCGAGATCGGTCGCTTGCCTAACGATCACCGGAGCCTCGGCCAGGCCGATCTCCTTGGCCGCGCGCCAGCGGCGTTCGCCGGCGATGAGCTCGAATAGGCCGTTGCTGGGCCTCACGATCAGCGGCTGGATGATGCCGCGCTGGCGGATGGAATCGACCAGCTCCTCGAGCGCTTCGCGCTCAAATTCCCGTCGCGGCTGGAGCGGGCTTGGGATAATGCTGGTCAGGCTCACCTTCTGCACCCGTTCGCCCGCTTCCGCTTCGACTGCGCGCAGGGCAGGGGAGACACTGATCAACGCGCCGAGACCTTTACCGAGACCAGATTTTGCCATCGCGGCTCAGGCTATCGGAGCGGGTCGCGCAACGCAAACGTGGTTTTATGCCGGACGGAATCCTCGCGGCGTCTTCGTTCCGGGGAGTCGCGCGCGCCGCGCCTAACGGAGCGAGCGCGCGATCGCAGCCGCGGATTGCGCGAGGAGCCGGCTCTCCGCTTCGACCAGCGCGTCGTAGCCGTCTCCGATGATGCGCTCGGTGAATCTGGCGCTATGGCGGGAAATCGTTCCGCCCGAACCACCCTGGACGCGCCAGCTCAAATCGAGAATCGCCTCCTGCCCGCTGATCCCGTGGAATTGCCGGATATCGAGCGCGATGCGGTAGCGCGGTTTGAAGCCCGCTTCGAGCCCGGCTCGGACGTTACGGGAACCAAGAATCCGACCCAGATCAGCCGCCAGACTGCGGCTGATGTTTTCCTGGAGCGAGCCGATCCAGAGCGCGTTCGCTGGGATTTGAAACTCGTTAGGCCCGGTCGCGAAGACGATCTCCGCCCGGTCAATATAGCTCGGGATGGAGACCGGGCCGATCGCCACGCTCACGCCGGAATCGCCCGAGAACGTGGGGGAGGCCGCGCTCGCATTCAGCCGGTAATAACTTTCGCCCGCGCCGCCGCAGGCGGTGAGCAGTCCCGCGCAGAAAAAAGTGAGAAACTTGTTCCACATAAAAACGACGCTCGTTAGGGCCGGGGAGGCGAGCCCTTAGGCGGCGCGACCTTGCCCGGCTTCCCGAAGATGAGGGAATTCGGTTTGCGCTCGATCGTGCTCGAAAGGCTGCGGATGGAACGGAGTGTTTCGTCAATCTGGCGCAGCGTTTCGTTGATGTTTTGGTAGAGCGGCCCGTTCTCGCCGTAGCCGGCGACTGTTTTGTTCAAGTCGTCCAGCGTTGCCTTCATCGCGGCCAGCGTCTCGGTCGCCTGCTGGACGGTGGCCTCAAGCGGGAGCCCCTGCAGCTTGTCGAGAAGGGCGGACGCCTTGTCGAAGAGCGCGGAGAGGCTGGAGCCGCCCGTCGGCAGGACACGATAACCGGCAATTTCCGTGACGGTCGCAGCGGGCGCATCCTTCTGGAAATCGAGGTCGACGTACATCTGGCCGGTCAGGTAATTGCCCGTCTTGAGGCTGGCGCGCAAACCGTCCTCGACCGCCTTAGCGACAAACTTCTCGGCCGGTTCCGTGCTTTCGGCAGGCAAGTTGGTGATCAGGCCGGGGTCGATCTGGATCAGGACGGGGACGCGCCGCGCCGGATCGTCAGGCACATAACTGAAGGAGACACCGGTCACCGTCCCGATCCGCACCCCGCGGAACTCGACCGGGGCGCCGTCGCTCAGGCCGCGCACGCTGTCGGAATAAAGGAGGAGGTAGGGGAGGCTGTT
>JALYOR010000123.1 GCA_030856765.1 Verrucomicrobiota bacterium
CCCCGGTACCGTTAGGGAAGCCTGTTGCGGCGAGGACGCCGCAACCAGCACTCGAGACGCGTGCGCTACCCAGCAAAGCCCTCCGCTGCGCATCCCGTCAGATCAGCTTGTCGGGCGTGATCGGCAAGTCGCGGACGCGTTTGCCGGTGGCGTGGTAAACAGCGTTGGCCACTGCCGCGGCGATGCCGGTGATGCCGATCTCGCCGATCCCGCGCGCGCCGATCGGGTTGAAGGCGAAGTCCGGTTCGCCGACGAAATGGACGTCGATCTGCGGGATGTCGGCATTGGTCGGGACGTGATATTCGGCCAGGTTCGGGTTGACCGGCATGCCGGTCTTCGGGTCGTACTCGGTCGCTTCGGTGAGCGCCATGCCGATGCCCATGACAACGCCGCCGATGATCTGGCTGCGTCCGAGTTTCGCCGTCACGACGCGGCCGCAATTGATCACGGTGACGACGCGCGTGACCTGCACCCGCGGGATGAGCGGATCGATTTTCACTTCGCAGAAATGCGCGCCCCACGATTGGAAGGCGAGTTTCTCGTTCTCTTCCGGCTCCCGCATTTTGCTCTCGACCGCGATGGCGTCCTTGCCGGCGCGCTTCAGGATGTCGGCGAAGCTGTCGGACTTGTTCGGGTCTTTTTTCAGGCCGATGCGGCCGGGCGCGACCATGGTGATCTCCTTAACGGTCTCGCCGTGGAGCGGCGACTTGGCGTCGGCGACCGCGAGCTCGGCCAGCGCGCGGTGAAGACGCTTGGCGGCGTCGTGAATGGCGGTGCCGACGGTGCCGGTGGAGTTGGAGCCGCCGGCGACCGGGCCGAAGGGAAAATCAGATTTACCGAGCTCGAAGGTCACTTTCTCATAGGGCACGCCGATCTGCTCGGAGGAGATCTGAGTGAACGCGGTATAAGCGCCGGTGCCGAGATCGTGGGTGGCACACTGCACGACCGCGCGGCCGTCGGCGAAGAGGGTGGCCTTGGCGGCGGCGGACATTTTGTGCGCGGGATAGGTGGCGGTCGCCATGCCCCAGCCGACTTTCAGGTCGCCGTCGCGCATGGTGTCGGGGCGCGGATTGCGTTTCGACCAGCCGAACTTTTCCGCGCCGACCTGGTAGGCTTCTTTCAGATGCTTGGCGCTGAAGGGGACGCCTTTGAGCGGATGGTTGTCGGCGTGATTCGTTAGGCGCACGTCCACCGGGTCCATGGAAAGGACGTAGGATAATTCGTCGAGCGCGCATTCGAGGGCATAAACGCCCGGGCATTCTCCAGGAGCGCGCATGAAGGTGGGGATGGCGACGTTAAGTGGGTAAACAATTTCCTCCACCTTAATCGCCTCGCTCGCATACATGATGGCGCTGGAGCGCGCGCCGCACGATTCCACCCAATCGCCGACGAACGCGCCGGCGGTGTGGCTGACGTGCTTGATCGCCTGCAATTTTCCCTTGGACGTAGCGGCGAGGGAGATCTCCTGCACGGTCGGCGTACGGTGGCCGGTGGTGGTGAACATCTCCTTGCGCGGAAGGTGGAACTTGACCGGTACCCCCGCGACTTTCGCGGCCATGACTGCGAGCAATTCGTGCGGCCAGAGAGCGCCTTTGCAGCCAAAGGCGCCGCCGACGAACGGGCAAATGACGCGGACGTTCTCGAGATCGAGCCCGTAGGTGCGGGCGAGAATGCTCTGCACGCCTTTGACGAATTGGGTGGAGTTCCAGACGGTTAATTTCCGATCGCCTTCCCAGGCCGCGATGAGGCCCGACATCTCGATCGGGTTGTGCGTTTCGGTCGGGGTCGAATAGGTCGCCTCGACGCGGATAAGATCTTGATTGGTCAACGCCGGAGTGACGTCACCTTTCTTCGGCTGCACGCTTTCGTCCTGGTTTTTCTTCGGTTTCTCCGCCTGCTTGCGCGCCGCTACCATGTCGAGGAGAGGCGTCTCCGGAGCGTAATTGACTTTGACTAACGAGGCCGCATAACGCGCCTGCTCCAGCGTCTGCGCGACGACTAGCGCGATGAATTGCCCGGCGTAATGCACTTTGTCGTCGCTCAACGGATTGCGTTCCTCGATCCGAATGCCTTCGGTGCGAGCCGCACCGCCGCCACCGGAGGTCTCTTTCGGTTGAGGCGCGTTTTGGTGGGTCAGGACTTTGAGGACGCCGGGAGCGGACTCCGCCGTCTTGGTGTCCATCGCGGTGATGGTGCCTTTTGAAATTGTGCTGACCACCGGCCAGGCGTGAGCGCAGCGCGGGATTTCGAATTCGACCGCGTATTGGGCGCGGCCGGTAACTTTGAGCGGGCCATCGACGCGGCTGCGTGCCGGTCCGAGAATATTTGTGTTCGCCATAATAAAATTCAGATCAATCGGCCGACCCCGAAGGGAGTTCGTGTTCTGAGTGGACGCGCGTTTCGATCCGGGGAGCGCACGCTGGCCGATGTCGTCCGCCTAACGAAAACCTGTGACCAGACAGGGCCTTCCTGGAAAAGTTCGCGACGGCGAGGGCGCCGTCGCCAGCACGCGAGGGCGCGTGCGCTCCCCAGATTGTGACACCGCGCTTCATACGATCGTCGCCACGGTTGTGAGCGCCTGGGTGATGGCGCGTTTGGCCAGCTCGATCTTAAAAGAATTGTATTTGTATCCCTTGGCAGCGGCCAGTTCGGCTTCGGCCGCGGCCCGGAAGGTTTCGGGGTTGGCTTTCTGGCCGATCAGGGCCTGCTCAGTCTTGGTGGCGCGCCACGGTTTGTGAGCCACTCCGCCGAGAGCAACGCGGGCGGACTTAATGTTGCCGCCCTCCAGTTCGAGAGCCGCCGCCACGCTGACGAGCGCAAAAGCGTAACTCGCCCGGTCGCGCACTTTCAAATAATGGGAGCGGGTGGCGAACGGAATCGCCGGCAGATCGACCGCGGTGACTAATTCGTTAGGCTGGAGATTGGTCTCGACGCTGGGCGTATCGCCGGGCAAGCGGTGGAAGTCGGCGAACGAGATCGTGCGCTCGCCGTTCGGTCCCTGCACCCGGACGACGGCGTCGAGCGCGGCCATCGCCACACACATGTCGCTCGGATGCGTCGCGATGCATTGCTCGCTCTGGCCGAGGATGGCGTGAATGCGGTTGTAGCCTTCCAGCGCGCCGCAGCCGCTCCCGGGGTTGCGCTTGTTGCACATCGGGAAGGCCGGGTCGTAGAAATAATAGCAGCGCGTCCGTTGCAGGAGGTTGCCGGCGGTGGTGGCCAGGTTGCGCAGCTGCGGGCTCGCGCCGGAGAGAAGCGCTTCGCTCAGCACCGGGTAACGGGAGGTGACCAGCGGATGCTCGGCCAGGTCAGAATTGCGGACCAGCGCGCCGATTCGAATCCCGGCGCTGCCGGGCATTTCCTCCACCTGCGCGAGCGGCAGCCGGTTGATGTCGATCAGGCGATCGGGCTTTTCCACGCCCATCTTCATCAGGTCGACCAGGTTGGTCCCGCCACCGAGAAACTTCGCCGACGGATCGGCCGCGACATCGTGGACCGCGCCCTGCCAATCCGCCGCGCGTGAATAGGTAAATGGATTCATGAGACGACTCCCATCTTGCCGCGCGCTTCCTTGATCGCGTCGACGATGTTCGGATAAGCGCCGCACCGGCAGAGATTGCCGCTCATCCATTCGCGGATTTGCGCGTCATCCTTGGCGTGGCCTTCCTGCACGCAGGCCACGGCCGAACAAATTTGCCCCGGTGTGCAGTAGCCGCACTGAAACCCATCGTGCTCGACAAAAGCTGCCTGCATCGGATGCAGCTGATCTCCCTGCGCGAGTCCTTCGATCGTGGTGATCTCATCGCCCTCCAGCGCGACTGCGAGGGTGAGGCAGGAATTCACTCGCCGGCCATTGAGCAGGACGGTGCAGGCGCCGCATTGCCCATGGTCGCAGCCTTTCTTCGAGCCGGTGAGCTGGAGATGCTCGCGCAGCAAATCGAGGAGTGAAGTGCGCGGGTCGAGGCGGACTTTGTGCAGGGCGCCGTTTATCTTGAGTTGGATATCGATCATGTGGGTGGAGTGATTGGCGGCGCTCGTCGGCGCACCCTGGAGATCGGACAATCCCATCAGGCGCGGACCGAGGGTGAGTGCGGCGCTGGTGCCCGCGACTTTTTTGAGAAATCTCCGACGCGTTT
Source organism: Verrucomicrobiota bacterium (assembly GCA_030856765.1). Classification (GTDB taxonomy): domain Bacteria; phylum Verrucomicrobiota; class Verrucomicrobiia; order Chthoniobacterales; family UBA10450; genus Palsa-1392. The sequence goes on from JALYOR010000123.1 coordinate 4,137, forward strand.
CCAGGCTGCCAAAGATGAGAATTTCATCGAGCGGACCGCTCGCGGGGCTCGCGTGCGGGTCCGGAACCGGCGGTTCGAATTCGTCGGACATACTCTAGAAGTATACGAATTTCAGACCGGGGAAAGATGGATCGAAAGAATTCCCGAAAAATCGACTCCACAGCATGACGTGGATGAGGCTAGCGAGACGCCATTTCCCGAGCCAGGCGCAGCGCGGCGAGGGATCTCTCAATGCAATCGACGCGTTTGAGCAGCAACGACCGTTGGCTTTCAGCGAGAGGTTCCTCCCCGTCCTGCGGCGGTTCGGGATGACATCGAGGGAAGCTACGGGATGTTTGTTAGGTCGAGCGATTTATGGGGGTCAGGCGCAGGTCCAACCCGGCTCCATTCTGGGTGGCCTAGCCTCAATTAACTGTTAACTATCGAGCGTCTTGCCGGCCGGTGGGCTCTGTCTATTCTCGCGACCGCTCCGCCAGGAGGAGCACAAAACCGGATAACAATCGTCAGAGCGGTCAGACTCACGCACCAACATGAAAACTAGAAACGTTCAACTTTGGGTCCTCGCTCTCGCAGCGACGGGCTTCGTCAGCGCCGCCAATGTGGTTCAGGCCGGGGCTGGCATTTTTGGCAGCGATATAGGCCTGAAAATCAACGGCGGAAACAATACCTTTTACGAGCTAAGCCTTCTGGGGGATGGGCGCCATGCTCCGATTGCCTCTGGCACAGTGACGCTGCCGGTGGATCTTGTGGCCACCGGGTTCGACGGTCTAAATCTCGGCACCTTCAATATCAATACCGATTCCCTGCTCGTGATTGGTGGCGGTGTGCTGACCTTTAAGAATGATGGGACCAATGTGACCAGCGCGACGGTTGCTTACAGCGTCGATGGGGGTCCGTTCCAATTCCTCAACCTGGGCTTCAACGAGGATAATGTGAACGGCGCGCTCGGAGATCAGCGCTGGGCCTCGACCGACGCCAGCGTCGACATCCTGACCGGATTGGCTAATGGCGTGCACACACTGAGCGCTTACACTTTTGCCTCCACCGAGAATCCCACTGACACCATCTTCGATTCCCAGAATGGCGCGAATTACAACGCCACCTTCACCGTCGTGCCGGAGCCGACCACTTGGGCGATGCTCGTGAGCGGCCTTGGGATTTTGGTTGGTTTCCAGCGTCGTCGTCGGCGCCTGAGCTAATTTTTACGTAGAGGGGTTCGGACAAGAGTAGGCCGCACGGGGAAATCCGTGCGGTCTTTCTGCTTAACGTCGCGGTGCCGCTGTAGCTGGGGACGCCGTCCCCGGTTGGGCAAGTTGTAGCCGGGGACGCTGTCCCCGGACGGACAAGCTCTTCAACATCGTCGGCTGGGTCGGCTGAAGAAGGCGCTCCCCTCGAGGATCGCCCGCGCGTAAAGCTTGCTTCCGATACTTGGCCCGGAGACCGCTCGGCCGGGGACAGCGTCCCCAGCTACAACGCCGCGCGCTGAGGATTAACTGTTAACGTAAGGATTGACGTTCCCCAAAGCTCCTGCATTACTGCCGGAATGGCCGATGTCCCGACGATCCGCAGCCTGGCCAAAATTGCCGGCGTCTCTTCCGCCACGGTTTCTCTCGCACTCCGCAATCATCCCCGGATCCGTCCCCATGTGCGCAAACGCATTCAGCGGATTGCCGATGAGGCCGGCTACAAGCCGAACCCGATCGTTTCCCATCTCATCGCCCAGGTCCGGGCGAGCAAACGCGCCAGCTACCAGAGCACCCTCGGCGTCGTTTTCACCACCACCGATCCCGGGCATCTCGAGGTGCCGACTTTCAAAGAATGGATCGCTGCCTGCGAGATGCGCGCCCGCCAACTGGGCTACAGTTTCGACCAATTTGTCCTTCTCCGCTCAGGTCTCTCACCCCAGCGCTTGATCAAGATCCTTGACGCCCGGGGGATCAAGGGCCTGTTCAAGCTCGGGCCCTTCGTGCGCGGCGCGATTCCGTCCGAGTTCGATATCATTTGGAAACGCTCCTCCACCATTGTGCTCGGCGCCCGTCCCACCCGGCCACCCCTTTCCGCGGTCATGAACGACCAGTTTTCCACTGCTGGGCAGGCGGTCGAGGAAGTGACGCGGCTCGGTTATCGGCGGGTCGGGTTATGCATTCACCCCGAGATCGAAGACGTGGTCGAACATCGCTTCATGGGCGGCTTTTTGGCCGGGCAGAGCAGGCTGCCGAAGGAAGATCGGGTGCCTCCATGTCCTTTCGAATACGGAGACAAAAAGACGTTTCAGCAATGGGTGCGGCAGCACCGGCCCGACGTCATCCTCACCCTGCATCACCAGATTCGCGAATGGCTGGCAGCGATGAAACTGCGCGTGCCGGAGGATATCGGGCTGGCCCATCTCGACCACGTCGCGGAGCTGAGCGGTTGGGCGGGGATGCGGCAGAATAACGAACAGATCGGCGTGGCCGCGGTGGACATGCTGGTCGGCCAGCTGCACCGGAACGAATTCGGCTCGCCCCCGTTTCAGAAGTGCATGTTCATCGGGGGAACCTGGGTCGACGGGGAAACCGTGCGGCCGCAGGAGGGCGGCGATGGGGTCAGGCGGTGGAGCCGGAAAAAAGCGTCCCCGGCCAAAAAGTAGCGGCCCGTTAGGCGGGGTTGGCGGAGAGAGCGGGTGAGGGGAATCGAACCCCCGTATGCAGATTGGGAACCTGCCGTTCTACCATTGAACTACACCCGCGGACTGAGTTGAGAGTCCTATAGTTGAGAGTTGAGAGACTGGCAACTACTGCCACGAAATGACGTCGTCATCGGAGGTTCCTGCTTTTTTGTCGCCACCTCCCGTAGCAGTCTTTGCACCATCGAGATCTCTACCGATCGACCAGGCAATGATCCCCTGCTGGATCGGGTTGAATCCTGCATTCGACGAATAGGGATTCTCAACCGCGCCTGAGTAGTTGTTATCTATACGTAATCGATAGCAGCTTCCCCATGGATCGTAGAACCTACCATTTCCTCCGATGCCGGACCGAGGCTTGTTTAGATCCTTTGCGATTGTCGGCTGCATAAAGGCAATGGCCTTCGGATTGTAAGTCTGGACGAATCCGTTAGCTGGATCGCCCCGAAGGATGTCGAACGTCTTGCTATTTGTATCATCGTCAGCGGCGAAAAAATCCGCCCCATCGGCACCAGTTTGGGTGTCACAAGTGTACCGACCATATTCGGTATAGAACGCATTTATCGCCGTCACGATCTGCGTGACATCATTCTTGGCCTGGGTCCGTTTCGCCTGATCCTGCACGCCTTTAAAAGCCGGAAAAAGCAGCCCCATCAGAACCACGATGATGGTGATGACCACGAGCAACTCGATCAGCGTGAAGGCGTCGCGGGATTTTGAGATCAGCTCCATTTTCGCATCTGCTCGGGGAAAGGACATTGCGCGCAGTCGGACTCGTCTTGCAAGCAAAAGTCTTCGTAGATCTGGAGCAATCCCTGTTGGCGCGCGACCGTGCGGAGGAAGTCGCGCCGGCGGGGATCGTCCCCGAAGAGGCGGGCCGCACCCGTTTCGAGCCGCCGGTTGGTGAGGCGGGCAGGCAATTGCGAGTAGACCGGCCAGGCGTTCCGCGCCCGCATCTGCTGGAAAGGCAGGATGACGTTGGCCAGAATCTCGGTCATCCGGGTTTCGCCGACCAACGCCATCTCCCCGGTCGAGGCGGCGGAAGTCAGGGTGTAGTGGTGCTGCCAATAGGGATGAGTGAGCTGGAAAAAGAACTCTCGAACCGGGACCAGATCGTCCTTGCCTAACGACCGCAGCAACGCCGGCCAGTGCGCCGCAATCCCGGCCAGCGCGGCCAGACGACGCTGGGGATGGTTGAGGGGCCGCGTGCCGCTCCGCCGCCAGGTGCGGGGCGGGAGAATCAATCGCTCCAGCTCGGCGCGGTGCGGCCACCATTGATCCCAAAGCTGGCGAAGATATTGCCGCGTCCCGGGCGCGAATGCCGCCAGGTCCGGCGCATCCAGGAACCCGGCCAGGCCGAAAAGAATAGCTTCGATTTCATCAGGCTGGCTCCGCAGCCGCCGGAGCGGATACCGCTGAGCGAGGAGGGTGAAAGGCAACTTGTTTTGCTTGTAGCCGAGCGCCGCGGCCACCTCCTGGTAGAGCGCTTCGCTCTCTCCATGCAGCTCGCTTAGCCGTCGCAATCGCTCCGCTTTGCGCTGGAGGCGAAATTGCGCCGCCGCCTCGAGAATGCTGGCAATTTTTTCCTCCGCCAGGTCGCGCAGCGGCGCGTGACAACGTCCCGGTCGCGCCAGAGCCAGCGGAGCGGCCCATCCCGCCGGCAGAGCGGACGGATCGACCCGCACCTGCAGCACGGCGCGGTTCTCGGTGGTTCGGCTAAAGAAGGTCTGCGTTCCCGGTTCCACGAAGACGTGCAGGATTGTTTGATCG
>JALYOR010000124.1 GCA_030856765.1 Verrucomicrobiota bacterium
TGCGGCGCCCTTCCTCGCTCTTGATCTCGAGCGAACCAAGCCGCGGCAAATATATGGCCGCCCACACAATCACGATCAGAATCAACGCCCGCGTCTGCGACATCGGACGGATTGTAACCGCAGAGGACGCAGAGAGCGCAGAGAAAGATTTTGGCTTTTGTCCTCACTCCGCATCCGATCTTCTGGGCGGTGAGGGATCACCCCGACAGCGCTCCAGCAGCAACTTGACGATGAGCCAAGCGAAAAGTAACTTCAGCACCTAGTCCGTTGCTGGATTGGAGTGGGAGCCGGTGTCCCACTCTTTTTTGTCGGCGGACACTAAACTTCATGAACGCCGAATTTATCGCCATGCTGGATTACCTCGAGCGGGAGCGCGGAATTAAACGCGATATCCTGATTGAGGCGGTCTCGAATGCCCTGCTCTCTGCTTCCAAGAAGAGTGTGAGCGCGTCGCGCGATCTGCACATCGCGATCGATCCCAAGACCGGCGAAATTCGCGCCCTCGCCAATTTGCTCGTGGTCGAGAAGGTGACCAATCCCCAGGACGAGATCTCGCTCGACAAAGCGCGTCGGATCAAAGCTGACGTGGCGATCGGTGAAGCGGTCGAAGTGGAAGTCACGCCGAAGAATTTTGGCCGGATCGCCGCGCAGACCGCGAAGCAGGCGATGATGCAGCGCATCCGCCAGGTTGAGAAGGAGATGATCTACGAGGAATTCAAGGATCGCGCCGGCGAAATCGTCAGCGGCACGGTCCGCCGCTTCGATCGCTCGGACGTCATTCTCGATCTCGGGAAATTCGAAGCGATCATGCCCCAGCGCGAGCGTGTCGTAGTCGAAGACTACAACGTCGGCGACCGGCTCCGAGCTTACGTCGTCGCGGTCGAGAACGGCGCGCGCGGCCCCGAGATCATCATCTCGCGCAGCCATCCCAATTTTGTCAGGCGTCTGTTCGAGCTCGAAGTGAGCGAAATCGCCGACGGCACGGTCGAGATTCGTGGCATCGCCCGCGAAGCCGGCTACCGCACCAAGATCGCGGTCTTCAGCGACAATCCGAAGGTCGACCCGGTCGGCGCCTGCGTCGGCATGCGCGGCTCACGGGTAAAAAACATCGTGCGCGAGCTGAACAACGAGAAGGTCGACATTATTCGTTGGAGCTCGGACCCGAAGGAATTTGTCCTTGAAGCGCTTAAACCGGCCAAGGTCAAAAACCTCGTCTTCGATCTGGAGAAAAAGGCCGCTACCATCTCGGTGGATGAAGACCAGCTCTCGCTCGCGATCGGCAAGAAAGGCCAGAACGCCCGCCTCACGAGTCGGCTGACCGGTTGGGAAATCAATATCGAGAAGGAAGCGCCGAGCACGACCGCGGTGGAACAAAAAGTGGCTCACGCCGCGCAGACTCTCTCGACTGCCTTGCCGATCACCGAAGAGCAGGCGATGACTTTGGTGAAGACTGGCTTTACCAACCTGGAAGGTCTGCGGGACGCGGAGCTCCAGGACCTGATCGATATTCTCGAGGTGGATGAAGCCAAGGCCCAGGAAATTTACGAAGCGGTGCATCGTGAACCCGTTTCTCCCTAACGACATGGCTGCGCCTAACCGCTCACGGCCATGAGCAAGATTTTAAGGAAACTGAATGCCAACGAAAACGACGACAAAAACTGCGGCGACCAAATCGCCGGCCCGCAAGACGGCCAAAACGGCCTCTCCTGCTAAGTCGTCCACTCGTTCCCGCACGGCCACCGCCAAAACCGCCAAGACCAGCAAGGCGAAAGAAAAACCGGCTGCTGCCCCCGTCGCCGAAACCAAACAGACGGCGACCGCCGAGCCGAAAGCCGCTCCCGCCGACGCCGAAACCAAACCTGCCGCAGCGACTGCCGCGCCGGCCTCGAAACCAGCTCCAGTATCTCCATCCAAGCCTGTGACCGTCGCCACCAAGTCCGCTTTCGCGCCCATAACGGGGAAGAAAACAGCCCCGGCCAAGTCGGCCGCCGCGCCCGAGCCGCCACCCAAGCCGGCCGTGGAAAGCGTTTCGTTGATCGATCCGCATACGCCAAAACCAAAGCGGACCCCGGCTGACGACGCGGTTAAGCGCACGATTCTCCCTCCTATTTCTCGCATCCGCGCCACCCCGGCGCCCGCGCCCCCTCCCGCACTCGCAACCGCACCCGTGCAGGAGCCTGCGCCTGCCGTGGCCGCTGCCGCAGTGTCGGATGACTCCGCCGAGGTGGAAACGGAGACGGAAGACGGTCGAAAAATCATCCACATCAAGCCGCCAATCATCGTCAAGGATCTCGCGGTCCAACTCGGTTTGAAAAATTTCCAGCTCATCAAAGAGCTGATGGATGACTTCAACATCTTCGCCAATCCGAACCTGACGGTGGAGCCGGAAGTGGCGACCAAGATTTGCGAGAAATACGGTTTCGTTTTCGAAATGGAACGCCGCGAGAAAGGCGGCGGCGTGCACAAGGTCGAGCAGGTGGTTGTCGCACCGCCTCCGCCGGTCATCGAGAAGGAAGAGGAACTCAAGCTCCGCGCGCCCATCATCACCTTCATGGGTCACGTCGACCACGGCAAAACCTCGCTCATGGACGCGATCCGCAAGACGCGCGTCGCAGCCGGTGAAGCCGGTGGCATCACCCAGCACATCGGCGCCTACACGGTCGATTACAAAGGCACCAAAATCACCTTCCTTGACACCCCGGGCCACGCCGCTTTTACCGCGATGCGTGCCCGCGGCGCGAACGTGACCGACATCGTCGTGCTCGTGGTCGCGGCGGACGACGGCCTCATGCCGCAGACGATCGAGGCGATTAATCACGCCAAGGCAGCCGAGCATGTGAAGATCATGGTCGCGATCAACAAGATTGATTTGCCGGGCGCCAACATCGATCGCGTGAAGCAGCAACTGCAGGAGCACGATCTCACGCCGGAAGATTGGGGTGGCGAAACGATTGCCGTGCCGGTCTCGGCTACCAAAGGCACTGGCATCGACGAGCTGCTCGAGAACATGAACGTGCAGGCCGAAGTGATGGAACTGCGCGCTTCGCCCACCGCCACACCGCGAGGCACGGTCATCGAAGCGCAGGTTGAAGCCGGCCGCGGTCCGACCGCAACGGTCATTGTGCAAATGGGCACGCTCAAAGTCGGCGAACCTTTCATCTGCGGCGATTATGGCGGCAAAGTGAAGTCGCTGGTCGACGATCGGGGCAAGCCGGTGAAATCCGCCGGTCCTTCCATGCCGGTTAAAGTCCTCGGTTTTTCCGGACTGCCTAACGCCGGCGACGAATTCCTCGTCATGGAGTCGGAAAAATCAACCAAGGTTTTGAGCGAAGAGCGTCTGGCCGCCAAGCGCACGGAAAAGCTCAGCGTTCCGCAACGCGCCACCCTCGAGAGCCTGCTCGAAGCCGCGGACGGCAAAAAGGTGTTGCGTCTCGTCCTGAAGTGCGACGCGCAAGGCTCGCTCGAAGCGCTGGTCGCCTCGTTAGGGCAAATCCAGAGCAAGAAGATCGATCTCGAAATGATCCACGCGGGCGTCGGGCCGATCTCGGAATCCGATATTCTTCTCGCCAGCGCGTCGAACGCCGTGGTCGTCGGCTTCAACATCAAAGTCGAAAGCAACGCGGTCGGCGCCGCGAAGCGCGAAGGCGTTCAGGTCAAACTTTACAGCATCATCTACGAGCTGATCGACCAGATGAAAGAAGCGATGGCCGGCCTGCTCGATCCGGAGCATCGCGAGACCGTGATTGGTCACGCCGAAGTGAAACAGGTTTTCCAATTGAGCC
>JALYOR010000130.1 GCA_030856765.1 Verrucomicrobiota bacterium
CCTGTGCCCCGATCGTCTTTCGTTGCGACACGTGAACCAATCGGGGCGCACAGGCCCCTCCCACGCTTGCCCTCCAAAATGGTTGTCGGCTAGTTTGCCCCATGGCGATGAACTCTCTCTGGCAACGCTTCCAGCAGTACTACCTGCGCTACGACGATCTCGGATTTTCGCTCGATATCAGTCGGATGCGGTTCCCCGACGGCTTCCTGGAAAAAATGCAGCCGCAAGTGGAGAAAGCTTTCGCCGCGATGCGCGTCCTCGAGGCCGGCGCCATCGCCAATCCCGACGAAAAGCGCATGGTCGGCCATTACTGGCTGCGCGACGCGGACCTCGCGCCTAACGACGAGCTGCGCAAGGACGTCACTGAAACAAAAGACCGTATCCAGAAGTTTGCCTCCGATATCCACGTCGGCCGTATTCCGGCGCCGAGCGGCAAACCATTCGAACGCCTCCTCCTGATCGGGATTGGCGGTTCCGCGCTGGGGCCGCAATTCATCGCCGACGCGCTCGGCTCCACCCGCGACCTGATGGAGATTTTCTTTTTCGATAACACCGATCCCGACGGCTTCGATCGTGTCTTCGGAAAAATCGGAGCCGACCTCGCTCACACCCTCGTGGTGGTGATTTCGAAGTCGGGGGGCACCAAAGAAACACGCAACGGCATGCTGGAAGCGGAGGCGCGCTTCGCCCAGGCCGGCCTCGACTTTGGGAAGCACGCCGTCGCCGTGACTGGCGCCGGGAGCGAGCTGGACCACTATGCGGAGAGCCATGGCTGGCTGGCGCGCTTCCCGATGTTCGACTGGATCGGCGGCCGCACTTCAGTGATGAGCGCGGTCGGCCTGTTGCCGGCGGCCTTGCAGGGCATCGACACCGAAGAACTGCTCGCCGGCGCGGCCGCGATGGATGCGCACACCCGGCAGCCGGATCTGCGCCAGAACGCGGCCATGCTTCTCGCCCTGATGTGGTTTTACGCGGGCGACGGCCAGGGCAAAAAGGACATGGTCATTCTGCCTTACAAGGATCGTCTCGCCCTCTTCAGTAAATATCTCCAGCAATTGGTCATGGAGTCGTTAGGCAAAAAAGAGGATCTCGACGGCAAAGTGGTGCACCAGGGTATCGCCGTCTATGGCAACAAGGGTTCGACCGACCAGCACGCCTACGTGCAGCAACTGCGCGACGGGGTGGCCAACTTCTTTGCCACCTTCATCGAAGTGCGGAAGGACCGCGCGACGGATCGGTTCGAGGTCGAGGAAGGCGCGACCAGCGGTGATTATTTGCAAGGCTTCCTCCGGGGGACCCGGGCGGCGCTTTACGAAGGGGAACGCGATTCGATTACCCTTAGCATTCCGCAGGTCGACCCGCGCCAGGTCGGCGCACTGATCGCGCTCTTCGAACGGGCGGTGGGCTTTTACGGATCGCTGATTAACGTCAACGCCTATCACCAACCCGGGGTCGAAGCGGGCAAGAAGGCGGCCACTCGCATTTTGCAATTGCAGCCCAAGGTGCTCGCCCAGCTCTCCACCGCGGGGCTGACGGCGGAGGCCATCGCGCACGAGATCGACGCCGATCCGGAGGACGTCTATCATGTCTTGCGGCATCTGGCGGCCAACGATCCGTCGCTCCAAACCAGCGGCGACGAGCCGGGCGGCGAAAAATTTTCACGGATCAAGTAGCGGAGAGCGTTTCCGCGCCTAGATTCGCTCCGCCGCGAAGCGCGCGCTCCGCGGCTCTCCCATGCCTGATACCGAGCCGAATATTCCGTGGCTGAACCTGACGAAATTCGTCGGGCAACTGAACCACGATCTGCGCAATCACCTCAACGCCATCGAACTGCAGGCCGCGTTCCTGAACGAAATCATCGAGGATGGCGAAGCGAAGACGGAAATCAAACGGCTGCGCGAGATGACCCGCGAACTGGGCGCGCACCTGCAAAGACTCTCCGACTCACTCCGGCCGGTCCAACCGCAGCGGATGCGCTACCTGGCGCGCGAGTTTGGGGAGGATTTGCAATCCAAGATCGCCGAGGAAAAGCCGGAGAAAGTGGGCGAGGTGGAGTGGACGATATCGTTAGGCGAGGAAGCGCTGGAGATCGATCCGCAACTTTTGCAGGAGGCGTTTCTGGAGCTTTTCCGTAATGCCGGCCGGCACGGCCGCGGGGACGGCGCGCTCGTTTTTGTAGCGGAACCAGACGGGCAAAGAGTGCAATTCCAGCTTCGGGAACCGAAAACAAAGTTCGAAGCGGAGACGAAAAATTGGGGCCAGCGCCCCCTGTCCAATTTTGGCCACGGTCATTATGGTCTTGGCCTCCACCGGGCGCGCAGTATTTTCGAGGCGCACCATGGCGACCTGCAGGCTCAATTCGATGCGGACGCGTCGCGTCTCGTCACGACCGTCTCCTTCCCCTTCGTCCCCTGATCGCGTCCGGCGCGTTCCCCGCGCGCCCGGTCCTTCCCGATGACTACCGATAACCGACGCATTCTCATTATTGACGACGAACGTCCGATCCTGATGACGCTGGAAGCGTTGCTCGGACGGCACGGTTACCACGTCGACGTGGCGGCCAATGCCTCCACCGGGATGCGCCTCCTCCAGAGTCATGCCCACGGCGTTGTCCTGCTCGATCTGCAGCTCCCGGATGCGGACGGTTTGCACATGCTCGAGCAAATCAAAGCCGATCATCCCGGGACGCAGGTTATCATCCTGACCGCGCACGATTCGCTCAACAACGCGATCGAGTCGATCAAGCGCGGCGCCTATCATTTCATCAGCAAACCGTATGCGCCGGAGGAATTGCTCAGCCTGGTGGAAAAAGCGCTCGAAAAACAATCGCTCCTCCGCGAGACGCTGGAGCTGCGCGAGACCACCCAGCAATTGAAAAAGCGTCTCGCCCAGGCCGAGACGCGACTCGCGCCAATCTTCAAGAGCAAGGTTATGCAACAGATCGACGAGCTGATCACTGCGATGGCGCCTTCAGAGGCCAATGTGCTCATCACGGGCGAGAGCGGCGTCGGGAAGGAAGTCATCGCGAACGTCATTCACAGCCGCAGCCGCCGGGCGGAAAAGCCGATGGTCAAACTAAATTGCGCAGCCTTTCCGCAGGCGATGATTGAGGGCGAACTCTTCGGCTATGTGAAGGGTGCTTTTACCGGAGCGAGCAATGACTTTCGCGGCATGATCGCGGAAGCGGATGGGAGCACGCTTTTCCTCGACGAAATTTCAGAGATGCCGACGGAACTGCAGACTCGTTTTTTGCGCGTCCTGCAGGAGCGGGAATTTCGCCCGTTAGGCAGCACCAAGACGATGAAGGCCGACTTCCGCGTGGTGGCCGCGACCAATCGCCCGGTCCACCAGGCGATGGCCGAGAATCGGCTGCGCTCGGATCTCTACTACCGGCTGAACACTTTCCAGATCGAGCTGCCGCCTCTGCGCGAACGGCGCGAGGACATCCCGCCATTGGTCGCGACGTTTGTGAAAAGTTTCGCGCAACAGTTGGGCAAACCCGAACCGGCCTTCGCCCCTGAAGCTTTTCAGAAATTGCTGGAGTACGGATGGCCCGGCAACGTCCGGGAACTGCAAAATGCAATCGAGTACGCGGTCGTGCTCGCGCGCCGGGATCAGATCACGGTGAAGGAGTTACCGGCCGAAGTACGCCTTCCGGTGGCGTTGCAAAAAACCGAGCGCGCCGCCGCGCAGGCCGACGGGCCGGTGCGCAGTCTCGACGACATGGAGCGTTGCGCGATCCTCGATGCGCTGGCCCAGTGCCACGGCAACAAGAAGAAGGCCGCCGAACTCCTCGGGATTCAACGGCCGACGCTTTATAACAAGATGAAGCGCTACGCGATCCAGTTGTAGGACGGGCGCCCCGCCTGTCCAGACTCCGCCTAAACTGGCCAACCGGAGCGGTCGGCCTACACTCTTACAGTGTCTCGTCATCACGATAAAGTGCTGGAACACGCGGAGCGTGAGCTCGCGCCCACCAACGGCACCGACCTGCCCCACCTTCTCCCGCTCTACCAGCGCTTTCTCAAAATCGAAAATCACCGCCTGCGCTTGCGCCACCAGGCGGGCGGCGGCGGCCGCGAAGTCTGCGCCAGTCGCGCCGCGTTGATCGATGTTTTGTTGCGCCATATTTTTTCCGCCGCGACCGCCACCGCGACGGAGAAAAGCGGCTCCGGCGTCGTCCCGGTGAGTCTGGTCGCCTTGGGCGGTTACGGTCGCGGCGAACTCAATCCCGGCAGCGACGTCGACGTGATGTTTCTCCATACCGAGAACGCGAAAGAGTTGTCGCCGTGGCTGCAACAGACCGTCGAGCAGGTCCTTTATTTTCTTTGGGACGTCGGGTTCAAGGTGGGGCATTCCACTCGCTCGCTGAGCGAGGCTGTGCAGCAGGCTAACGGCGACATGCTGACCAAGACCTCGATGCTGGAGGCGCGGCTTCTGGGCGGTGACGCCGAGCTTTTCCAGCGCTTCCGCACCCAATTTCGCAAGCAATGCGTGCAGGGACACGAAAAGAAATACATCACCGCGAGGATGGAAGATCAGGCGCGGCGGCACGAGAAATTCGCCAACAACGTCTACCTGCAGGAGCCGAATGTGAAACGGGGCTGCGGCGGACTGCGCGACTACCAGAATCTCCTCTGGATGACCTGCTTCAACGACGGCGCCCTAACGACGACGCACCTGGAAGGAAAAAGATGGCTCAGCCTGAGCGACCGCCGCCGGATCGACGCCGCTTACGATTTCCTTCTCCGGATCAGAACGCAGCTCCATTACACCAACGAACGCGCCACCGATGTGCTTCACCTGACCTTGCAGCCCGAGGTGGTCCGGCGTCTCGGCTATCAGCAGAAGACGCCGGTCGGCCGGAGTGAGTCGTTCATGAAAGATTACTATGAGCACACCCGGAATATCTTTCGGATCACCGAGCGGCTCTCGGAACGCTTCGCGACCGGCACCGTCACCACCACCCGCCTTTTGTTCTTCCCGCTCCTTTCCCGCCGCCGCGAACCGGAAACGCATTTTGAGAATTTCTTCAGCCGGGCCGGTTATCTCCACGTGAGCGATCGCCAGCTCTTTAACCGCGAACCAGAGCAGATCATGCGGGCGTTTGAACACGCCCAGGAGCGCAAGCTAAAACTAAGTGCGGAATTGAACGATCTGCTCGGCCGGCGGCTGCGTCTGGTCACGCGCGAGTTTCGTTATGCCAAGGCGCCACGAGAGATTTTCGCGCGCATCCTGGGACGCAAAGGCGAGGTGGCGCACATTCTTCGCATGATGCACGAGGTGGATTTCCTCGGCCGCTATCTGCCAGAGTTTGGACATCTCACCTGTCTGGTGCAGCACGAATATTTCCATCGCTACACCGCCGATGAGCACACTCTCGTTTGCCTGGAAAAGCTGGACGCGCTCAGGACGACCGACGACAAGAAGTTAAGGCCATACCAAAAACTCTTCGGCGTGCTGCCCGATCCCTACGTGCTCTACCTCGCGCTCCTCCTGCACGATACGGGCAAGGGGGTGGGAGCGCGGCCGCACTCCGAAGCCAGCGCACTCTTCGCCCAGAGCGTGGCAGCGCGCCTTCATTTGTCATCCGAGCAACGTCGCTCCCTCGTCCGGCTGGTCGACCATCACATCACCCTTTCCAGCATGGCGCAGCAGCGCAACGTCGATGATCCCGCAACCGTAATCGAGTTTGCCAACATCGTGAAGTCGCAGGCCAACCTCGACGCTTTGATGTTGCTCACCCTGGCCGATGGCCAAGGCACGACCGACGCCTGGTCCGACTGGAAGGAGTCGCTCGTCTGGCAACTCTATTCCGCCGCGGCGCAGTATCTGCAGGATCAGGAAGGGTTCATCGGACAGCTGAAACGCGAGCGGGACCGGCTCCACGACGCGGTCGCGGCGCGGCTGGTTCCGGATTTTGCGGACGAGATAGAGGCCCATTTCGACTTCATGCCGGATCACTATTTCCGCGCCTTTGGGGTGGATGAAATCGCCGCCCATCTCGACCTCTTTCGAAAATTCTGGCACGACATCTACGTTGACGAGCAGCCGGCTTACGCCCCGGTGCTCCGCTGGGAAGCTTTGCCGGAGCAGGGGCATAGCGTCGTCTCCATTTGCACCTGGGACCGCTTGCAACTGCTGGCCAATATTGCCGGCGCTTTCGCGGTCGCGTCGCTCAACATTTT
>JALYOR010000139.1 GCA_030856765.1 Verrucomicrobiota bacterium
GGACCGGGATGAGCAGGACGAGTGCGATCACGGCCAGCCGGCCTGCCCGGTCCAGCTTGGGCCGAGCGGCTCGCGTCGCCTGAGTCGCGACTTGCTCGCGGGGGAGATATTTCTGCCCGGAAAGATAGATGGTGAGGCCAAGCAGCATTCCCACCCCTGCCGCCGCGAAGCCGTAGTGCCAGCCGTAAACTTCGCCCAATGTCCCCACGATCAACGGCGAGGCGATGACGCCGGCGTTGATGCCGAGGTAAAAAATCTGGAACGCGTCCGCGCGACGCAAGTCATCCGGTTTGTAGAGCGAGCCAACCTGGCTCGCGATGTTGCCTTTGAACATGCCGCAACCCAGCACGAGGCAAAGAAGTGCAAAAAGAAAGGCGCCTTCAAACGCCATCAGGAAATGGCCGGCTGCCATCGTGATCGCCCCGAGCAGCACAGTGAAACGCTTCCCGAGCAAGCGATCGGCCAGAAACCCGCCGAAGATCGGGGTGAGATAAACGCCGGCGGAGTAGGTGCCGAAAATAGCCGAAGCCAGCGCCTGGCCTTCCAGCCCACCGTAGAGTTTGCGGAAACCATCGAAGGCGATGACGTGCTCGATCCGCCCTGGCAGGAGGAGATATTTCACCATGTAGAGGACGAGGAGCGCCTGCATCCCGTAAAACGAAAAACGCTCCCAGGCCTCGGTGAAGGCGAGATACCAAAGCCCGCGCGGATGTCCGAGGAAACTCGGCTCGTGAACTTCGCCCACCAACGGCGCGGCATCTTCTGGCTCGGCGGTCGCGGTCATTCAGGCATCCTCAGCATAGGCGATCTGTTGAATCATGCCGCGGAGGAAATAGCAAGCGAGCGCTCTTATCTTCGACCGAGGGGAGAGGTGGCTGGGGAGGGAATTGAACCCCCGACACGAGGATTTTCAGTCCTCTGCTCTACCAACTGAGCTACCCAGCCGTCGCCCAAATCGCGGGTGGAATCACCCGCCTTCGGGTGGTCACTATGCCGGATTCTTTTTTGTGGGCAAGAAGCTTCCGTTTCAATCGAAAACCCTAGGCAAAGGTGCGCGGCAAATCGATCGCGGCCTTCAAGAGATGCAAATAGAGCGCACGCGAAATTTCCTGCGCACCGAACTGTCGCAGGTGGGGCGTGAGCCATTGCGTGTCGAGCAATGTAAACCTTCGCTCGCGCAGGCGCTCGACCAACGCCCAGAGCGCAATCTTCGACGCGCCGGTCACTCGGTGAAACATCGACTCCCCAAAAAACACACCGCCAATCGCGAGCCCGTAGAGGCCACCGACCAGTTCGTCAGCCGACCAGGCCTCCACCGAGTGGGCCCAGCCGAGCAGGTGCAGTTTTTCGTAGCTCTCGATGATCTCGTCGTTGATCCAGGTGTCCGGACGCGCGGCGCATGCACGCATCACTTTCTCAAATGAGGTATCGATCCGAATCTCGATCTGACACGCCCGGCGTTCACGTTTTAAACCATGTGGCACATGAAAACCATCCAGCGGCAAAATGGTGCGCGGATCAGGCGAGAACCAGCGGATCTCGCCGGTCTCCATCGCCATGGGGAAAACCCCCAGCCGGTAGGCTTCGAGTAAGAGGTCGGGTTCGATCATCTGTCTTGGGTTTCGCTCTAAATCGGGCGCACAGCATCGCGCGCGCGGCTCCCCTCTTGCAAACGCGACGGCCCTCATTAACATCTCTCGATGAAGCCCCTCTTTATCGTTGCGCTGGCCTTTCTCGCCCTCAGTTGCGCCGAAAATCCGCCTCCCGCCGAGACCGTTCGCGAGCATTTCGAGCGTGGCATTTCGGGTGAAGGCCAGATCGTTCCGCTGGATCGCGACACCGAGCCCAATCTGAATCCACCGGTCACCCAGGCGGCCCCAACTCCGTGAAAACGCCGTCGCATTCGCGCGTTCTCATTCTTGATTTCGGTTCCCAGTACACCCAGGTCATCGCCCGCCGCGTCCGCGAATGCCAGGTCTACTCCGAGATTGTCCGGCATGATCTGACCGCGGCGGAAGTGGAGCGGCTTCAGCCCCAAGGCATCATCCTCTCGGGCGGGCCGGCCAGCGTTTACGACAAGGGAGCACCGCAAATGGATCTCCAGATCTTCTCGTTAGGCATACCGATTCTTGGGATTTGCTACGGGATGCAACTGATGGCCCGCCATCTCGGGGGCGAGGTAGAATTCAGTGGGCGCCGGGAATACGGCGCGGGCCTCCTCTTGATCGACGAGAACAATCCGCTCCTCGACGGTCTGGGCGACCAGATGGACATCTGGAACAGCCACGGCGACAAGCTGACCGCCTTGCCGGAAGGATTTCGCGCCATCGCGCACACCGAAAATTCCGCCTTCGCCGCGATCGGAAACATTGAAAGCAGGCTCTACGCGTTGCAATTCCATCCCGAGGTGTCGCACACGCCGCGCGGCAGAGAAATCATCGAGAATTTTCTCTTTCGCATCTGCCATTGCGCGATGGATTGGACGATGGGCTCCTTCATCGACGAAGCCTGCGCCCGCGTCCGGCAACAAGTCGGCGACCAGAAAGTCGTCCTCGGCCTGAGCGGTGGAGTCGATTCCTCGGTCGCAGCCGCGCTCCTCCACCAGGCGATTGGCGACCAACTCACCTGTATCTTCGTCAATAACGGGCTGCTGCGTGAAAACGAGGCTGAGACCGTGCAGCGCGTCTTCGGCGAAAATTTCAAGATCAAACTTAAATACGTCGACGCCTCGGAAAGCTTCCTCCGCCTGCTCGAAGGCGTGACCGATCCCGAGACGAAACGTAAAGTGATCGGTGGCGAGTTCGTTAGAGTGTTTGAAGAGGCAACCGAGGAATTACTCGCCCAGGATCACGCGGCTCAGGACTCGCACACCGGCTATCATTTCCTCGCCCAGGGCACGCTCTATCCCGATGTGATCGAGAGCGTCGCGATCGGCGGCAATCCCGCATCGCTCATCAAGAGCCATCACAACGTCGGCGGGTTGCCGGAGAAGATGAATTTCGAGCTAGTCGAACCCTTGCGACAGCTCTTCAAAGACGAAGTTCGCCAGGCCGGGCTCCAGCTCGGCTTGCCTAACGAGATCGTGCATCGCCAGCCATTTCCCGGTCCCGGGCTTGCCGTGAGGATTCTCGGCGAGGTGACGGAGGAACGGCTCCGCATCTTGCGCGACGCCGACACCATCGTGGTGAGCGAAATGAAATCCTCCGAATGGTATTACCGGGTCTGGCAATCCTTCGCCGTTCTCCTCCCGGTCCGCTCCGTTGGAGTGATGGGCGACCAGCGCACCTACGAAAACACGATCGCGCTCCGGATCGTCGAGAGCCAGGATGGCATGACGGCCGACTGGGTCCGTTTGCCCTATGAAATCCTGGCGCGCATCTCGAGTCGGATCGTCAACGAAGTGAAAGGCGTGAATCGCGTCTGCTACGACATCTCGACCAAGCCGCCCAGCACGATTGAGTGGGAGTGAAAGCTCACGTTCTCGATACCGAGCATCTCGGCCGGCCCGGGATCATCGCCGCGACCGCGCTCGAAACAAACGACGGCATCGCGCTCTTCGACACCGGGGCGGACTCGACCTTTACCCACATCGCCGCTGCGATGCGAGCCGCCGGTTTTTCTCCTAACGACGTCCGGCACGTTTTTCTCAGCCACATTCATCTCGATCATGCCGGCGCCGCGTGGCGTTTCGCCGAATTAGGCGCCACCATTTACGTTCATCCCCGCGGTGCGCGTCACCTGCTTGATCCGTCGCGCCTGATGGAATCCGCCACCCGCATCTTCGGGGACAAGATGGAACGGCTCTGGGGCGAGATGCGGCCAATCGCGGAGGACAGGCTGCGGGTCACGGAAGACAACGCCATCCTTCGCGCCGGCCAATTTGAGGTGCGCGCCCTCGCGACCCCGGGGCACGCTTCGCACCACAATGTCTATCAGTGGGACGACAATCTTTTCGGTGGCGACGTGGCCGGCGTGCAACTGGATGGCGGGCCGGCGATTCCGCCTTTCGTCCCGCCCGAGTTGCACATCGAATCGTGGCTCGAATCGATCGACCGGATGCGCGCCCTCAAGCTAACCCGGCTCTATCTCCCGCACTTTGGCCTCGTCTCGGGGAGCATCGCCGGGCATTTCGACGCGCTCGAGGAACGGGTCCGACGCTGGGCCGAATGGTTTCGCGACGCCTTGCGCAAAGGCCGGAGTGAAGAAGAGCTCGTGCCAGAATTCGCCCGTTACGAAGCCCGTGACATCCTCGAATCCGGTGCGCCGCAAGAGCGACTCGCGGATTACGAACAAGCTGACCCCAGCTTTATGGCCGTGACTGCGGCCAGCCGTTACTGGCAGAAGTTTCATCCCGGCGAAATCGCGCAGGTCCTTGGGCTTAGGTAGTTTCGGGCTGCGCGCTTCTGCCACCCGTCGTGTATGAACCGCAAGGCGCCTTGCGGAACGCGACAGATTTAGCGTGCAATGTTCGAGGTTTTGGCATCCGCCGCGTGTTTAAACACGTAATGTATATAACACCCCAGGCCGTTCTCATGCGTAAACTTCTCTATCTCACCATTGTCGTTGCCCTCGTCGCGCTGGCTGGCTTTGGGATTTTTCGTCTTTCTTCACCCAGACTTAGCCAGGCTCCGGTGGCGAAACCCGCCGCGCCTCCTTCCACCCCTCTCCAGGTCGTGCTGACGCCGTTAGGCGGCACGGCGAAGATCGATCGCGATATCGCCGGTTTCCAGAACCGCATCAAGACCACTCCGGATCAGGCGCCGGCTTTACTCGAGCGTCTTGGCTGGTCATTTGTCGAAAAAGCCCGCATCAGCAGTGATCCCGGCTATTACAAACTGGCTGAGCAATGCGCCGCTGCGATCGTGCAGATGAAGCCTGATTCACTCGACGGCGAGCTGCTGCGCGGCCACATCCTCCACGCGCTGCATCGTTTCAAGGAGGCGGAAGCCTTGGCTCGTAAGCTGGTCGCACAACGGACCTTCACTTTTGATTACGCACTCCTCGGTGACGCACTGATGGAGCAAGGCCAACTTGATGAGGCCGTCGACGCTTATCAAAAGATGGTGGACCTAAAGCCATGTCTCCAGACTTACAGCCGGGTCGCACACATGCGCTGGCTGAAGGGTGACCTGCCGGGAGCGATTCAAGCCATTCGTTTCGCCGTGAGTGGCGGCAGTATCCTCGAGCCCGAGCCGGTGGCGTGGGCTTATACCAAACTCGCTTCCTATGAGTTACAGGCGGGGCATTATGAGCTCGCGCTCAAGGCCACCACCCTCGCGACTCGGTATGTGCCCGACTATGCCGCCGCGCAACTGGTGCGCGGCCGCATTCTGCTCGCTCAAGATAAAGCGGCCGAAGCCGTAGATGTCCTTCGGCCGGCGGCAGAGAAGAGTCCGCTGCCCGAGTATCTCTGGATCCTGGCTGATGCTCTGCGGGCTTCCGGAAAACCGGAAGAGGCGGTCCCGATCGAGAAGAAACTGCAGGCCACCGGCATCGCGAACGATCCCAGGACGTTCGCACTCTTCCTGGCGACCCGCGGCGAGAAACTCGACGTCGCTCTCCGACTGGCGAAAGAGGAGCTTACTAACCGCCAGGATATCTTCACCCGGGATGCCCTCGCCTGGACCAAACTGGCGCACGGCGATATCGCGGCGGCCGAGGCTGATATGCAAAAGGCGCTGGCCGAAGGCACGAAAGATGGCCGCCTATTTTACCATGCCGGCGTGATCGCGGCGGCGGCGGGTAACACGACCAAAGCACAGACTTTCCTCAATCAAGCGAAAGACTTGGAACAGACGCTCATGCCCTCAGAACGTTCCGGCCTTGAAAATAAGCTCGCGCTTCTTCCCCACCCCACCACTCAGGTTTCCTCAAGATAGGACAGAACAAACAAGCCAGTAAACGACAGAGAAAACAAAAATAGAGATCCGCTACATGAAATACAAACCACTCCTTCGGCCGGCCATTCTTGCGCTTGCCGCCGCTGCCGTCGCTCTTGCGCTCCCCACGCAAAGCATTCGCGCCTCCAGTCACATGGATGCTCCGCTCATCACCCTCGATCCATCCGCCAATACGGCTGATGTCTATGCCTTCCTCCATGAAGAAGGCGGAGCAAAGTTCTTGGAAACCGCGCTCACCGTATATCCCTTTGAGGAGCCGGGCGAGGGGCCGAATAACTTTCGTTTCGACGACAACGTTCTTTACGAGGTCCACGTTTCCCTCGGAGCCGACGTTGCCGCGGGCGCAGCCACCATCTCCTATCAGTTCCGCTTCACCACGACCTATAAGAATGAGGACACGATCCTGCAGGCTTTCCTTGGGGTGATTAACGCGGTAGATGGTGCAAATCAGAATCTGACTCAGAACTATACGGTGACCAAGATTGATCATCGAGACAACTCTTCGACCCCATTCGGAACCGGAGTGGTGCCGCCCAACAATCAGGGCATCGCCACACCGCTTTACAATACCGGTGACAATGGCGAGAACGCGGCCAAGCCCGGTGTGGCGACGGACGCGGCCCTCGACCAATACACCGCTATGTCGATCAAGGCTTTGACCACCGGTGGTTACAAGTCATTCGCCGGACAGCGTGAAGACGGCTTCTATGCCGATATCCAAGCGGTTTTCGACCTTCTGAGCTTCCGCTCGGGAACGAGCGTTTTCGACAGCCAGGCGGGCTTTAACCTGCACACCATCGTGCTCCAAATCCCGCTGACTGATCTCGGTGGCGACCAGCAGGTCGTGGGCGTTTATGCCACGACCAGCCGTCAGACCACCCGCGTCCTCTCGGAAGGCCCTGCTTCTCTGCCACCGGTCAACACCGGCCCCTTCGTCCAGGTCGGACGCCAGGGTAACCCGCTCTTCAACGAAGGCCTCGTCGCGCTTAAGGACAAGGATCTCTACAGCCGCACCAAGCCGACTGAAGACGCGAACCTGTTCCAGCAATACGCCTCCTCACCGGAGTTGGCGAAGCTGATCAACGCCCTTCTTTTCAACGGTGAAATGACCGCGATCGAAGAGAATCGCACTGATCTCGTCGGGATCTTCATTCCTGACATCATCAAGGTGGATCTCTCGACCGATCCCGCCCGGCTCGCCGGCGGCGGCGCTGGCTTCGCGGCAAACCCGGATGATGAGGGCTTCAGCCGTCTCGGCATCTTCGGCGGTGACACTCTCACTAGCACGGTGCAGCCCGGCTTTTTCGGCGACGGGACCGTCCCCGGTGGCTGGCCGAACGGCCGCCGTTTCGGTGACGACGTGCTCGATATCGCTGTCACCGCGATCCTGAGCGACCTGCGTGACCCGGTTAACCCCGTTATCACTTCCGCGGACGGAATTGATAACGTGAGCAAGAACGACAGCGTCTATAACAAAGTCTTCCCATATGCCAGCACCCCGCACAACGGCCGCAACCATATGCACCACAGCGCCCTCGCCGTGGTGACCGACGATCGTTTCCTGAACGTCTCCACGCGCGGTCCGGTTGAAACGGGCGACAGCGTCCTCATCGGCGGCGTCATCATTGGCGGTAATGCCGTCAAGCATGTCATCTTCCGCGCCCTCGGGCCTTCGCTCGAAGGCAACAGCGTGATGGGCCCGCTGGCTGACCCAACCATTGATATCTATCAAGGAAGCGACCTGATTTTCTCGAATGATAACTGGCAGGACACACAGGAGGAGCAGATCTCCGACACGGGCGTCGCACCGACTAATCCGCTCGAAGCCGCGGTCGTCCTCGACCTCGCGCCCGGTGCTTACACCATGGTTGTCCGTGGTAAGAACGGCACGACTGGTGTGGCCTTGGTTGAAGGTTACGACTTGGATCAATAAGGAGTCCAATCTCAAGGTAAGTTATGCGGGCCGATCGGAGTTTCCGGTCGGCCCGCTCGCTTTCCGGCGCCGCGGCGGGATTTGCGGTTGAGCCGAAGACCGCTTTCTTCCTCCTACTCATGCGTTTGTTGATCGTTTTCCTCTTTCTTTACCTGGTGGCCCCGGTCTTCGCGCATGACCCGGGCCTGAGCTCCGCCAACCTGCGACTCGACGCTGCGGAAATCAGCGCGATTGTCACCTATAACGAGCGCGACATTTCCTCCGTCCTCGGTGAAACTCCGGAAGTGGTGACCGCGAACGGCCCCGGCATTCGCCCAAAGCTGGAAGCGCTCGCGCGTCGCGCGTTCACCCTGGAAGCGGGCGGTCGCAAGATCGCGCCGGCCACGGTTGTCACCGGCGTCGACGAGAATAAGAACGTCGAGTTTACCTACACTTATGAACGGCCCTCTGACCTCGGGGAACTGACCGTCCACTCGGCGCTCCTCCCGGAAATGCCGTTCGGTCATCGCCAGGCCTTCGCGGCCGTCGATCCTTCTGGGAAAGAGATCGCGCGCAGCCTGCTCAGCAACCGGGAGACGACCACGAAAGTCATCCCAGGGGTGGTCGCGCCCTCCGCCAATCATCCCTTCCTGGATTTCCTTCTCCTCGGCATTCGTCATATCCTGACCGGGTATGACCACCTTCTCTTTCTCTTTGGTCTTCTTATCGTTTGCCGCAACCTGCGTGAGGCGGGTCTTCTGATTACCTGCTTCACGATTGCCCATTCCATTACTCTGGCGCTCTCCACTTTCGGGCTTGTGCAGTTACAAAGTCGCTGGGTGGAGTCAGCCATCGCCGCCTCCATCTTATACGTCGGAGCGGAAAACCTTCTCCGAAGCGGTACCCAATTTCGCGGACGCTGGCTGCTCACTTTCACTTTCGGGCTCGTGCATGGGCTCGGTTTCGCGAGCGTCCTGCGCGAGATCGGCGTGGCCAACAGCGGCCGCGCTGCCATCGTGCCTCTCGTCGCTTTCAACTCCGGGGTCGAAATCGGCCAGCTTTGCGTGGCGGCGATTATCCTTCCTCTCATCCTGCGTTTTCGGAAACACCCCCGCTTCCTCCGAGTCGGGGTGCCGACATGTTCCGTAGTAGTCGCGCTCGCCGGCGCCGGCTGGTTGGTGCAGCGCACCTTCTTTGGTTAGGGGGGAGTTTCTGGAAGCTCAGCAAGCCGTCGCCGGGCCGCGACCTCGGTGGCAATTTACGGCGCGAGCAACTCCGTGAGATCGTCGGTCGTTAGGCCGGTCATGAGAGGTTCCTCGGTTTCGAGCATGGCGCTGGCCAGCTCGCGCTTCCGCTTCTGCAGGTTGAGGATCTTTTCCTCGACCGTGTCGCGCGCGATCAGCTTGTACGAAGTAACGACCTTTTTTTGGCCGATGCGATGCGCGCGATCCGTGGCCTGCGCTTCGGCGGCGTAATTCCACCACGGGTCGAAATGGATCACGGTGTCGGCCGCGGAGAGGTTCAGGCCGACGCCGCCGGCTTTCAGGCTGATCAGAAAAACCGGGATCGCCTCGTCGTTCTGGAACCGGTCGACCTCACGTTGTCGGTTTCTCGTTAGGCCAGCGAGATAGCAGTGTGCAGTCCCGCTGGCATCGAGGCGGGCCCGGATAAGATCGAGCATCTTCACGAACTGGCTGAAGATGAGAACCCGATGGCCGCCATCGACGATCTCCTCCAGCAACTCGTCCAGCAGGTCGAGCTTGGCGGAAGGATCGCTGTTCTGTGTCTGGGGAGCGTGGGCGACCTCGCCCGCTGTTCTTGGCGACTCGCCAAAAACACCGGAAGTGTCGCGCGAGTCGCGTGACACAGCAGACAAGTCGCCTGCGCTCCCCAGGCCCAGGAGCCGCAGATCGCAGCAGGTCTGGCGCAGGCGGAGCAATCCGGTCAGCATTCTCATCCGAGTTGCGCCGTCGCTCGCACCGCCGGCGCCGATTCCGTGCTGAATCTCGCGCAGGAGCGCATTGTAGGTGGCGCGCTGGGTCGGCCCCAGCTCACATGGAACGACCTGCTCGATTTTTTCAGGCAGCTCGCGAGCGACGTCTGCCTTGCGACGTCGCAGAAGAAAAGGACGGAGCCGGCGTGCGAGACGCCGTTGTAGGACCGGCTCGGCATTACTCGTGAGCGGCTTCTCGTAGCGCTCGCGAAAATCCGCACGGCTCCCGAGATAGCCTGGCGCAACAAAATTCATGAGCGACCAGAGATCGCGGACCGAGTTTTCCATCGGTGTGCCGGTGAGGACGAAGCGCTGCCGGGCGCCGAGACTGAAAGCGGCCTGCGCGTTTTGGGTGTCGGGGTTCTTGATGTGCTGCGCTTCGTCAAGCACCACTGTGCTCAAGGAGAGACCGGCATAGAGTTCACGGTCGCGCCGAAGGAGGCCGTAACTCGTTAGGCCGAGATCGTGTTCGGCGAGGCGGCTGATTTTTTTCGCGCGATCCGCGCCGTCGATCCGCAGCGCTTTCAACTCCGGCGTAAAACGCGCGGCTTCGCGCTGCCAGTTGGAGAGGAGCGAGGTCGGGCAAACAATCAGGGCAGGCCCCTGCCCCTGATGCAGACGCAGGAAGGCGAGTGTTTGGACGGTTTTACCGAGGCCCATCTCGTCTGCCAGAATGCCACCGAGGTTTTGCGCGGCGAGGGCGGCGAGCCACTGCACGCCGGTGCGCTGATAATCCCGCAGTCGCTCGACAAGCGAACCGAGCGCCGCGATCGCGGGCTGGGCCCGAAAAATCTGCGCGGCACCGAGCAGTCGCGCGCCAATTTCCTCCGCCGTGTTCGCGAGGTAAGCAGCCTGGATGTTTTTCAGCCGGTAAACGCCGGGCTGACTTTGGCGCGGATCCGCGTCGCGCAGAACCTGTTCGAACTCGTCGAATGCCTCCGGATCAAGAACCGCTATTTTCCCGTTTCTTAGGCGCGTCTGGCTCTGGCCAGAGCGCAAAAGGCGTTGCACTTCGGCGAGCGGAATCCCCTCCCCCGCTCCGGTTGCGACGGAGTACTTCAGCTCGAACCAATCTTCGCCCGAGCGAACAATCTCGATCGTAGGCGCAACCGGCTCGAGCTCGCTGCTCGCTTTCTCGAGACGCGGCGAAACAGAAATATCCCAATCCGAGGGCAAGGCCGGAAAATCGAAAGCAAAGAAACGCACGATGCGGCCCGGATCGCGCATCTCGAAAGCGTCGCGCGCAGGCGTCAACCCGCCGTTCTCCAGTCGCGCGACTGCAGCTTTCTCGAGCGCAAGGTTGCGCACCAACAGCCGGTTGCTCGCGGTCGGCTCGCGAAAAGCGAAACTCTTTCCCGGCTCGGACATGGGTAGAAACGCCGGCCGCTCGCCATATTGGCAGCGAAGGACGGCGCGCACGGTTTGCAGGGAGCCTTCCAGCGCGAGGCGAAACGACGGCTGTGCTTCCTCGACCACGGGAAGCGAAATCCCCGGCGGGAGTTCCACCTCCACCAGTTCGCGCCAGAGCGGAAGTTCGAGGGCCAGAAACTCGTCCGCCTGCTCGCGCCAGAGTCGCAGCGGCTCGCGCAAGACATTCGTTAGGCGGGAGGGTAGGCCGCTCCCGATCTCCACAAAGTCGCCACCGCGCAAAAGCCAGGCCTCCGCGCCGGCGAGTAAGGGAAATTCGTTCTCCGCCAGCCTGGCCGATACCTCAAAACCGTCGTCCACTTTCCGGAGGGTGAAAGTCGGCCGGAAAGTCTCACCCAGGACGTGCGCCCGATCTGATTTTCCGAAAGCAAACCGCGGATGCCCGCGCAACGCCGGGAGCCAGCGGAGAAAGGCATCGGTCGACAGCATGTTCATGCCGGCGACCTCCCAACCTAACGAGTGCAGCGCGGCCAGGTCCGATTCGTCGCAACCGAAGCGCTCACCGCGCGGCAGCGGGTCGAGCATCTGGCGGCGACCTTCGAGCTCGGCTTCGACGCAAACCATGATCTGGCCCCTGGCCCAGGCCGACCGAAAGTTTGGCGGAAGAATAAAATAGAGCGCGAGGGGCCGGGCGCCCGCTTCGCCTAACGAGACAAATCGCGTCACGCTCGGCGTTTCCTCTTCCGCGGCAATGACGGGCGCGACCTGAGGCGCGGGGGCAAGGTGAGCGAGCCCGACGGCGAGCGAATGCGCACAGACTTTCCCCCACTCGCGCGATTCCCGGCAGGTGCAGATGTTTTCGATGTCGCTCGCGCTCCGAATGCGCAGACCAGCCCGATACTTCTTCTGCCCCTCGCGCACTTCGCCCCCAAGGTGCGGCGGCTCGTAACTGGCGCCCGAGACCCGACCGGCAGTGAGCAGTTCGCGGGCGGTCTTCATCGCCTGCCAGCCACCCGCGCCGGAGAGCAGTTTCTCGGTGATCGCAATCACCGCGCAGAGTCCACGCGCGGACGAGTCGGCGCAATTCTCAGTCGTGATTGCGCTGCCTTTCGTTTCGTGAAATAAAAGCACCGTGAACGACGGCACCGGTTCCCCTCCCCTCTCACAGGATTCGTTAGGCAAGAGCCCCGCCGCCGACCCGACGCCGTCGGAGATTTCGAGGAAAAAAAGCACGGCTGCTACCCTCTGGATGACAGTCGCGGTCGCGGCTGTTGTCCTGGGAACATTGCTCGTGCTGGGCACCAGTTATGTCGGCAGTTCCATTCGTGGGACGGCCAAGTTGGAAAGCGCCAACTCCCTGGTCGATTCCGGCCGCTTCGCCGAAGCCATTCCTCTCTATAGCGCGGCCTTGCGGGAAAGGCTGAGCAGCGAGCAACGCGCTTTGGCCTTGGGAAATCGTGGCTGGGCTCACACCAATCTGTCTCGCGATCCGGAAGCGATCCGGGATTTCGATGCCGCGCTCAAGATCGATCCGCAGCTCACCTTCGCGCTTCTCGACCGCGGGCTGGCCCTGCATCGGCAGGGGAAGTTTACCGAAGCGCGGGCAGACTACGACAAAACAATCGCGCTCGATCCGAACGCACTCGATGCCTACCGCAACCGCGCTCTCATCTTCGCGCATCTCGGTCGCTGGCAGGAGGCGATCGCTGACATGTCCGAGGCGGCGCGCTGCGACCCGTCAGATCCGACCTGGTTGGTCCTCCGTGCAAATTATTATTTTCAAATGGGCGATCTCGACGGTGCGCTCGCCAGCTATGAATCGGCGATCCGCGTCGACCCGGAAAACCCGGATGCTTACTGGGGTCGCGCGAAGATTCTCTTCCGCCGGAATCAGCTCGATCGTGCTCTGACCGAGGTGAGCGAGGCGATTCGCGCGCGGCCGGCGGCGGCTCGGCTGTATCTGGCGCGCGGCTTGATCGAACTCGAAGCGCACGCCCCGGAGCGGGCGATGGCAGACTTCGATGCGGCCATTCGTTGCCAACCCGATTTTGCCGCGGCCTATTCAAATCGGGCCGCGATCCAGACGACCTTGGGCCACTTCGAGGCCGCACGGAAAGATGCGGACCGCGCGATCGAGCTCGACCCGCGCTCGTCCCAGGCGCACTTGGCGCGCGGCTTTATCCGCATGCAGGCGAAGCAATTTGCGGAAGCGGTCAAGGATTTCGATCAGGCGATCGCCTGCGACTCGGAGAATGCCTGGGCGGTCGCCTGGCGCGGCATCACCCAGGCGCATCTCGGCAAGTATGCGCTGGCCCGAAGCGAACTGTCGGATGCGGTGGAGAGGTTTTCGGGATCGTATGCGACGCGTATGATGTGGGGCTGGTTTCTGGCCACCTGCCCCGAAGGCGCTTTCCGCGACGGGCAAATGGCGCTCCGCGAAGCCGAACGCGCCGTCGAACTTTCCGGCGGCGACGCCTACGCACTGGACGTTCGCGCGGCGGCCGAGGCCGAAACCGGCCAATTTGAGCAGGCGCTCGAATCGGAACGGGAAGCTCTCCAACGCTTGGTGAGCCGGGGCGCGGACCGAAAATCGATGGAAGCGCGCCTGCACTTGTACGAGGAGAAGAAAGCTTACCGGGACCAACCGTAGACTGGCCTAACGATTGCGGGACGGCGCGGCGGGTTTGCTCACGGCTCCTTTCCGTGAAATAGGAGCCGCGCCATGAGACCGACGCGCGACTCGCACGAGACCTCCGCGTTCATCGCCGGGGTCGCCGCCTTTGTCACCTGGGGACTGGTGCCGGTTTATTGGAAACTGCTCCGCTTCCTCCCGGCCGGCGAAATTCTCGCGCATCGCTTTCTCTGGACCTGCGTCTTCATGATCCTGCTCCTGAGCTGGCAAAAGCGGTGGCCGGAAGTGCTGGGCAACTTGCGCAACCGACGAACCGCGCTCTTCTGCGCCGGGAGTGGCATCGCAATCGCGATTAATTGGTTCGTCTTCATCTGGGCGGTGAATGCCGGGCATGTGCTCGAGACGAGTCTCGGTTATTTCATGACGCCGCTGGTCAACGTGCTCTTCGGGGCGCTGCTCTTGCGCGAACGTCTGAGCCGCGCCCAAATCATCTCGGTCGTCCTCGCCACCGCCGCGGTTTTGTATCTCACCTTCGGCTTCGGTCGGCTGCCTTGGGTCGCGCTTACGCTTTGTTTTTCGTTCGGCTTCTATGGGTTCTTGCGCAAGGTTTCGGGTGCCGCTCCGGTCACGGGCCTTTTTATCGAGACCACTGTGATCGTGCCGCTTGCGCTCGGTTGGTTGGTTTACCTGGCCTGGAGGCACGGACTGCACTTCGGCATCTCCGCGCCGGGACTTTCCCTGCTCCTAGTCAGCACCGGCATCGTGACCGGACTCCCACTGCTTTGGTTCGCCCATGCCGCCCGGCATCTTCGCCTAACGACGCTCGGGTTCCTCCAGTACCTCGCGCCGAGCTGCACCTTTTTCCTCGGCATCTTCGTTTACCACGAATCCTTCCGCCGCGAGCAGATGCTGACTTTTGCTCTCATCTGGATCGCGCTCGCCATCTTCACGGCCGATGCCGTCACGCGCTGGCGTTCGGCCAAGACTTCGGGGGTGCGCCTGGCCCGGTAGGCGCGGCGAAGGCCGCTTTTTGCCAAGAGGCGCCTTCTCCAACCCGAATGTGTGAGCCGATTCGCCTGCGCAAGACTCCCCCTTTGCGCTACCTTGCCTCGCGATGTGGAGCGAAGACGATTTTCAATACGCGATCGAGAACACAGAGGTGATCCTCGCGCCGCAGGGCAAGATCGCGACCTTCGGCCACACCAGTTTTCGCTTCTATCTGATCAGCGAACTGATGGATCAGGTGAACGAAGTCCGGGTCCGTGACGGCCGGATCCATGCCGAGCGACCCCAGATCATGGCCCCCGAGCATTACGCGCGGCTGCTTCTGGAGGGGTTCGGTGAAAAAGCGGAGCATTATGCCGAGGCGCTGCGGGAGCGCGCGCAGAAGATCGCCGTGCTCCGCTACGGCTTTCAATTTCGGAAGACCGACGTGACCGAAATGACCGTGCGCGCTTCGATGGCGTCGGTGATCGAGCAAACCAAGGTCCGGGTGGAACGTGACGCGGAGCCGCTCAGCGCCGTCATTCAGGGTGTCGACGACGCTTGGGAAGTCTGCCTGCTCAAGTTTACGATCGACCTGATCGAACGTTCGAGCGGCGGCAACCTCGGCGATTTCCGCCAGCGCGGTCTGTTGTAATCGGCCATCGCACGCGCCTTTCCCGCGCGCCGCGGCGCCGAGACGTTTCTTGACATCCCCGCGGAAATTTATTGTCCTAAACGTATCGGCCAACGTCGCCAGCAGAGTATCGCCGGAGGCGATAACGAGCCCTCACTTCACTGCAACGTGCCTGGCCGATCAGCAATGCCCAGTGGACCCGGTGGAGAGAATAGAACGACATGAAATTGACCAAACCCGCAACCCTCACCTGCCTCAGTATCACGCTCATCCTGGCCGCGGCGGCTTTCTCGGAGGATCGGCGGCCGGGGGTGAAGACGCGTGCGGAGCGATTCCGACATAGTGGGAAGATCGCGGACGAGGGCCCGGCCGGTTTCCACGGCATGACCAGAGGAAACGGCCAGGAAGCGCCGACCGGATTCGACAACCGCACCAATGGCTTCCTCAAACAAGGGCCGCCCTTCGAGGAGATCGACGAAGACAATGTCAGGCCCTTGCGCTCCTTCAACGACGCGCGTTTCGTTTTTGAGGAAGTCGAAGGCGCCGACGAGGGCCTCGGCCCCACCTTCAACGCGCAAAGCTGCAGCGCCTGCCACCAGAATGTCGCCATCGGCGGCGCCAGCCAGATTGCTGAACATCGCACCGGTAAGGTGGTCGACGGACAATTCTTTGAGTCGTTAGGTGGTTCGCTCATCCAATCGCGCGCCACCTACGCCGAGATCGTCGAGCGCGTCTCCCCCGACGATGAAGTACGCACTTTTCGCATGTCGACCAGCACCCTGGGGGACGGCTTTGTCGAGTGTATCGCCAACAACACCCTGCTCGCGATCGGTCGCGGCCAGCCCCAGGGGATACGCGGCAGCGCCCCGATGGTGCCGGTCCTGGAAGGCGACGGCACCGCCCGGCTCGGCCGGTTCGGATGGAAAAATCAGCATGCCAGCCTCCAATCCTTTGCCGCCGACGCTTATTTGAACGAGATGGGAATCACGAGCGACCTCTTTCCCGAGGAGAATACCTCGGGAGACAAATACGTTGGCTTCGGCACCGAATACGACTCGGTGCCGGAACCGGAAAACGAGGAGGACGTGGTCCCGTTCGCCAACTTCATTCGTGCCACCAAGGCGCCGGACCGGGGCGAGATCACCTCCGAGGTGCTGGCCGGGGAACAGCTCTTCAACCAGGTTGGTTGCGCGGTTTGTCACGTGCCGACTATCCGAACCGCACCGGTCGGCACGGCGATCAACGGTAATTCCTTCAACGTCCCGCCCGCGCTCGGGAACAAGATCATTCATCCCTACAGCGACTTCCTCTTGCACGACATCGGCACCGGCGATGGCATCCCGATTCTGCCCCAGCCCGAATATGCTTCGACCGCCTCGCAGATCCGCACCGCGCCGCTGTGGGGATTACGAACAAAAAACCGCCTGATGCACGACGGCCTTAGCTTCACCAGGCAGGAAGCGATTGAGCGCCACGCCGGCCAGGCGGCGAGCGTGACCGACGCCTATAACGCCCTCACGAGCGAGGAACGGACACAGCTCATCTCCTTCCTCGACTCGCTCTAGGATCGCGCGAATTCGAGCGAACTGGCTTCGGCCTATTCGCCCCCGGTCCGCCCCGCGAGATTGGCGACGGCAGCGAGCAATTCCTGGGGCTCGACCCGCTTGGAGAGATGCATCTGGTAACCGGCCAGCATGGCCCGGGTGCGGTCCTCGGAACGGGCGAAAGCGGTCAGCGCGATGGCGGGCGTTTTCGCCACCGGACCGGCGCTCGCACGCAGCTCCCGCATCATCTCGAGGCCGTCCTTCTCCGGCATCCCGATATCACTCACGATCACGTCGGGAGGAGTTTCGCCGACGAGGCGCAGACCCGCTTCGGCCGAACTCGCGATGCTGACCTGCGCCTGGCAATCCTTGAGCAGGCGGCGCACGAGTTCGAGTGAGTCGCGCTCGTCGTCGATCACCAGCACTTTGACGCCGTTCAACTCGATCGTGGAGAGGCACTCGACTCCGCTCCGGGCCGCGGGATGCAGACGCCCGCCATCGGGCGGGGCCCATCCGAGGATGGCATTGAGCGGAGTGCGCAGCTCGTGGGAGAGGGTCGAGAGGAATTCATCCTTGAGGAAGCTGGCGCGCTCTGCGTTGGAACGTGCGGCGCGTTCACTCTCGAGCAGGCGGCGGCGTTCTTCGGCGTGCTCGCGCTGCTCGGTGATGTCGGTATTGGTGCCGAACCAGGCGGAGACTTTGCCCTCGGCATCTTTCAACGGCAGAGCGCGGGAGAGAAACCATCGATATTCGCCGTCGAAGCGGCGCAGCGGGAAGGTGTGCTCCCAGGGCCTTTCGATTCGAGGGCGCGCGTCCACGATTCCACCACGCCGGGCAGCGCCTCTGGATCATGCACCTTTTCCCATCCCCAGCCTTCCATTTCGGCCGGCTCGGTGCCGGTGAATTCGAACCAGCGGCGGTTATACCAAAAAATGTGGCCATCGGGACGGGTCATCCAAGCGAGCTGCGGAATGTTGTCGGCCAGATGCCGGAGACGCGCCTCGCTCTCGGCCAACTTCGAGTCGAGCTGGGTCGACCGGAGTTTCGCCCAATGCGCATGGCGCGCCTACCAGACGATAAGAGAACAGGTGAAAGTGAAGACGATCAAAGAAATCCAGCCCAGGCGATCGAGGTCGCCCCAGCCAACGCCGGCGGTCATCCACAACGGAGCCACTGCAATCGCGCCTGCGGTGGTTAGAAGACCAGCCCACGTCCCGCCCCAGAGCGACGAGAAAATGACCGCCGGGAAAGAAAGTGAGAAATGGAATGGCTGGCCCGACGAATTGATAAACAAATGGCCCGGGCGATGGCAGCGACCACGGCCGCAGAGATGCCGACCGCGAGAATCCGCAACCGCGCATTCTTCACTTCATCCACAGGAGGTTGAGTATTCGTGAACTAGGAATCGGGACCAAGGGTCATCGAGCGTGTATCAGCCCGAAAAATGGCGGCCGCTCTTGCCATCTTTCTCGTAGCGACGCATCAACTGGAGAAAGCGCACCGTGTCACGCATCGGGTGGATGCTGCTGACTTCGTCGGAGTAAATCGTGCTGATCGGGACCGAGGCAATCCGAAACCCACCGCGGCTGGCGAGGATGAGCATCTCGGTCTCGTAATCAAAGCGACTGGTGCCATTGAGCAGGAGCGGGGCGAGCGCGCGGCCGACCATGCGATAACCGCATTGCGTATCGGGCACTTCCTGGCCGCAGAGACGGCTGATCCGTCGGCTCATGTAGCGATTGACCGCTCGCCTAACGAGGGGCATATCGCGCACGTTATCCATCCGCGTGCCTACCAAGAGCCCGGCCTGGGTGGAGGCGGCGGCGGCGAGGAAGCGGCCGATCTCATCCGGGAGATGTTGCCCGTCCGCATCGAGCAGGACGATGAATTCAATCTCCTCCCGCGCCAGCCAGTGGCGCAGACCGGTTTTAATCGATTCGCCTTTCCCGCGATTCTCGGAATGGATGATGACTTCCGCACCGCCTTTGCGCGCCCGCGCCGCAGTCGCGTCGGTCGACCCGTCGTCGATCACGAGAACGTGATCGAGCTGCATCAGCGTGCGTTCCGCAACACCGTGCACGTGGGTTTCCTCGTGGTAAGCGGGAATGACGGCCGCGACGTTGGTGCGATCGAGCGGCCGGCCTGGTTGCGGGGCCGCGCTCTCCATCGTTAGCGGACGACCGGATGAAAATCCGCCGCGTGATAGGAGCTGCGCACCAGCGGTCCCGAAGCGACGTGCTCGAAGCCTTTCCGGCGGGCGATATCGCCGTAGAGATCGAACTGCTCCGGGGTGACGTAACTAACCACCGGCAGATGATTCGGGGTCGGTCGAAGATATTGGCCTAACGTCAAAACCTGGCAGCCGACCTCGCGGAGGTCGTCCATCGTTTGGAAAAGCTCCGGTTCCGTCTCGCCGAGGCCGAGCATGACGCCGCTTTTGGTTACCACTTGGGGTGACAGTTCCTTGGCCCGGCGCAAGACCTGAAGCGAAGTCCGATATTTAGCGCGGGAACGCACCGACGGGGTCAGTCGTTCGACCGTTTCCATGTTGTGATTGAAGATCTCCGGCGCGGCGTCGAGCACGAGCTGGATACACCAATCCTGCGCATGAAAATCCGGGACCAGCACCTCGATGATGATGGAGGGATCCATCTCGCGAACCGCGCGGATGGTGCGCGCGAAATGTTCCGCACCGCCGTCTTTGAGATCGTCGCGTGCGACTGCGGTGATGACGACGTGTTTCAACTTGAGTCGCCTAACGGCTTCCGCGACGCGGGCCGGTTCGTCCTCCTCGAGCGCGAACGGTTTGGCGGTGCTGACCGCACAAAAACCGCAGGCCCGCGTGCAGCGTTCCCCGGCGATCATCATCGTGGCGGTGCCTTGACTCCAGCATTCCCAGCGATTTGGGCACTGCGCGCTCTCGCAGACGGTGTGCAGCCGCAAATCGGAGATCAGCGCCTTGGTCGAGAAAAACACCGGGTTCGACGGCAGACGGACTTTGATCCAAGGCGGCTTTTGCCCCTGGTGAAGAGCGGGATCGATTTTGGCGCAGGACATTGGCAGGGTGAGTACGGGTTAGACTTAAGTTTGGTCGGAGGAATTGGCAACCCTCATCCCGGCAGGCCAAACGACAAATGATTGCCTCCCGCGCCAAATTTTGCTTACGCTATGGCGTGCAATCAGTCGTGCTCCCGAAAGCCCGCAATCAAAGGACTCATATCATGGACTCGCAAGACAATCACCCAAAGCAACATCAGGAAAACGGAGCCATCGACGAAACCGGCAACGTGGACCGCATTCGCAACATCCTTTTCGGATCGCAAATGCGCGATTACGACGGCCGCTTCCAAAAGCTCGAGGAACGTCTCGCGCGGGAAGCCACTGAGCTGCGGGGCGATCTGCAGCGGCAACTCCAGGCGCTTGAGGCGTTCATGAAAGGCGAGGTCGAATCGATGACCAACCGGGTCAAGACCGAGCAATCCGAGCGCGTCCAGGCAATCCAGCAACTGGCCCACGAGATGGCCGAAACGGTCAAAGGCCTGGACTTGAAAATCAGCAATCTCGACAGCCAGGCGGCCAAGGACATCCGCGACTTACGCGAGCAGTTGCTCGCCCAATCCAAGGCGCTCAGCGCCGAAATGAAAGAGAAACACGACCAGATGAAAGGCCAGCTCGACCACGAGGCCGGCCAAATTCGCAACGCCATGACCGGACGCGAGGCGCTGTCCGAGATGCTGACCGAGGTCGCGCTGCGTTTGAAAAACGAATTCCGCGTCCCGGGCGCATCGTAGCCGCAGCGCGCCGGGATGCGTCCTACTCCGAGAAAACCCCTCGACGATCTGGACGAGCTCCGGCGGCTCCTCGTCCGGCCGGAGCAGGAGGAACTGCAGGAGCTGCACGACCGGCTCGATGACAAGGAGCAGCGCGCGCACGAGATCGCGGCTGTCCTGCCGGAGGCGCTCACTCTCACTGGCGATCGCAGCGCGGAATTAACCCGCGCGCTGCGGCCGGCAGTCGAAGGTTCGATCCGCGAATCGATCGAGAAACGCCCGGAAGTCTTCGTCGACGCGCTCCATCCGATCATCGGCTCAGTCGTTAGGCGATCGCTCGCCGAAAGCATGCGCACCCTCCTGCAGTCGCTCAATCAATCGCTCGAGCAGAGCTTTTCCTGGCAGGGTTTGAAGTGGCGTTTCGAGGCGCTGCGCACCGGTCGCAGTTTTGCCGAGATTGTGATGCTGCGCAGCCTTGTCTATCGGGTGGAGCAGATTTTTCTCATCCATCGCGAGACGAGTATGTCGCTCCTCCACGTCAGCGCCGACGACTCCGTGACCCAGGATGGTGACATGGTGGCGGGGATGTTGAGCGCGATTCAGGATTTCACCCGCGATTCCTTCAAGACCGGGAAAGATGAAGCCCTGGAGGAGTTCCGGGTGGGCGAATTGCAGGTCTGGATCGCGCCCGGCCCGCATGCCTACCTGGCCGCCGTCATCCGCGGCAATCCGCCGCGCGAGCTGCGCGCCTGCCTCGAGGACGTGATCGAAAGCATTCACATCCTGCGCGGTTCGGCCCTGGCGAAATTCGATGGTGACGCCGCTCCTTTCGCTTCACTCCAGCCGGAATTGGAGCCGTGTTTGCGCGCTCAATTCCAGCCGAAGAAAACCTCCGGCAGTCACCAGCGCGCCTGGATTGCGCTGGCCGCGGGAGCCGGCCTGGTCGTGGCCGCCTTGATCGTGGGGGCGCGGAGCGAGACACGCTGGAAAGAATTCGTTAGGCAACTGAATGCCTCCTCCGGCATCGCGATCACCCAATCGCAACTGAACTGGATTCGCGCCTCGCGGATCGAGGGTCTGCGCGACCCGGCGGTGGCCGATCCCGCCGCCATCGCACACGCGGCGGGCATGAGTTCCAAAAGAATCCATTATGTCTGGAAAGATTATCTCGCCCTCGATGACGGGAGCGTGCTGCGACGCTTCATCAAACGCTTCGGCAAACCGGCCGACACCAATCTTAGCCTAACGAACGGTGCCCTGACAATCAGCGGCGCCATCCCCTTCGAATGGTTCACCCGGGTGGAAAGCGATGCCCTCGAATCCCCCGGCGTCACCTCGGTGACCGAACGCGATGTGACTTTGACCTATGACACCGACCTCGCTCTGGGGCGTTTCCGGAAGAAGTTTTCACCCCCGTCGAGCGTCACGCTCGCGCTGGACAACGGGACGTTGCAACTGGCCGGCGCCGCGCCTTACGAATGGGTGGCCACGGTCCGCGACGGGGCTACCAAACTTCCCGGGATTCGGAAGATTTCGGAGGACAAACTAACGATCGATTATGATGCGGGACTTGTTCTCCAGCGCTTCGACAATCGCTTTCACCTGCCCGACTCCGTCAACGCCTCGTTCGAAAAAGGGGTTCTTCTGCTCGCCGGCGAAGCGCCCCACCCCTGGCTCACACGCGTTCGCCGCGGCGCGCCCAGCGTCCCGGGCATCACGAAGATCGATGAACGCAACCTGATCGATCTCGACCAGCGTGCCTACCAGCAATCGAAGTCCGTCATCGAGAGCGCCTTCGTCTATTTCCTTGTCAACAAGGACAACTTCGCCACCGAAGGTTTCGCCGCGCTCTCGCATCTGCCGGATGAAATCCGTCGCTGTCTCAGCGCCACCAGCCGCCTTGGGCTCGAGGCCCAGATCGAGGTGCTCGGCTACGCCGATTCCGTCGGGGACGAAGCGAAAAACGACGATCTGAGCAGGCGTCGGGCGGAAGCGGTCCGCGATTTTTTGGTTAAATGCGGATTTGATTCTTCGCTCTTCAAGGCCCTCGGAAAAGGCGCACCCCCCAAGGGCGAAACGGCGGCACCGGAACAGGCCGACCGACGGGTCGCGCTCAAGGTTGTCCCAAAAACATGATCCAGAAAAAAGTCTGTCTCCTGGGCACTTCGGGCGTCGGTAAAACGAGCCTCGTCGCGCAGTTCGTGCACAGCATGTTTTCGGAGAAATACCTGACCACTGTCGGCGTGAAGATCGACAAGAAGGTGGTGACGGTCGATGCCACCGAGGTCACCCTCGTGATCTGGGACTTGGCGGGCGACGACGATTTCCAGCGGCTGCAAACTTCTTATCTCCGCGGGACAAGCGGTTACCTGATGGTGGCCGACGGGACCCGGCGGGTCACCCTCGATCAGGTGCTCGAATTGAAGAAACGCGTCGCCGAGACGCTCGGTTCGGCGCCTTTTATCCTCGCGCTCAACAAGGCGGATCTCGCGCCGCAATGGGAGGTGGACGAAGCCCGGATCGCGGCACTCGAGGCGGAAAAATTCACCGTCCTGAAAACCAGCGCGAAGGAAGGGGCCGGGGTGGAAGAGGCCTTTGCCAACCTGGCGCGCCGCATGATTCAAACGGCCTAACGAGTATGCCCGACGCTGCTTCGCCCGCCGCGGCCGTGCTGGCCGACCTCGGTTACGTTTTGTTTGCGCGCAAGGAGGAGGGAGCGTTGCAGTTGTTAGGTAAAGTGCCCGCCTGGCTCTCCCGTCTCTGGCCGGCGCTGACGCCAGAGAGCGGCCGGCTGCCGGTCGCGGACGCTTCGCCCTTTCTGGAAAACTTTCTCATCGACGCCGAAGAATGCTGGCAGAAGGGCGACGTGAAGCGGGCGCAATCGGGTCCCTGGGTCGAGCAATCCGCGACGGACGGCGAGTTACAATTGGAAGCAACCGCGATGACCGTCGATGGCCAACCGCTCCTTCTCCTCGAGCGTTTGGGCGAAGCTTTCGAGGCGAAGAAATCGGTCCTGCAGCGCGCGCGAGAGACCGTCATCGCGCATCAGCGACTCAACTCCGAGATTCAGAAGAAAGAGATTCTGCTCCACTGCGTGGCGGATGAAATGACCGCCGCGCTGGCGAACATCATCACCTCGCTGCGGCTGATCGAGCTGGAAGACAACGGCCCACGAACCAAGATGCTCCTTGGCCTGGCCACCCGCGCGTCCGAGGAGCAGCAGACACTGATTCATCGCATTCTCGCCGTCTTCGAGAATGAACTGGGGGGTGGCCTCACGACAGCAGGAAGCGAAGCCTACGCCGCGCTCGGTCGAGCAGTCGACCAGGCGGCGCCGCTCTTCGCCGAAAAGGGCGTCCGCCTGGAGAGCCCGGATGCGGCCGCCGGCCAGGCGCTGGTGGCTGTCGCGCCAGCCCAGCTCGAGCGCGTGATGTCCAACCTGCTGGAGAACGCGCTCGAACGCACACCCTCCGGGGGTCTGGTTAAAATCACGGCCACCGAAGAACCGGAGGCTCTTCTTTGGCAGGTGGAGGATAACGGCACGACCGCCGAAGCGGAGGCGGGCGTGGATTTATTCGTGAAATGGGACCCGACCCAACCCGTCTCCCCAACCGCCGCTCTGCGCCTGCATTTCTGTCGCATCGTGGCGGAAAATTGCGGGGGCGAGATGGGTGGCGAGCGGATCGCCGGCGGCGGCAACCGCTGCTGGATTCGCCTCACGACGAGCACCGCGACATGAAGACGCTGGTCCTGATCGACAACGACGCTCTTTCCCGCGCGCTTCTCTCGCAATGCCTGACCGGGCAGGGCTGGTGCGTTCTCGAAGCCGAAGATGGCGAGGCGGGCTTGGACTTGATCGAGAAGAACCAGCCCGCCGCTGTCATCTGCGATCTGCGTACCCCGAAGCGGAACGGCTTCAAGGTTTGCAAGCTGATCCGCGACCAGGCGCCGCTCAAATCGACCCGGGTTTTGCTCACCGGCGTAAGCCGCTTCGCCAACGATCGCGAGACGGCGCTTGCTTCCGGCGCGGACGATTATTTGGTGAAACCGATCGTGCCCGCGGAGTTGCTCACCGCGCTCGATCAATGCCGCGACGAAGAGGCGCCTAACGAGGCCCAGGCTGCGGTGGTTACCGGCCCTACCCTGGTCCGTTTCTGGGGCGTTCGCGGTTCGATTCCGACTCCCGGAATTCAAACCGCCATGTTCGGCGGCAATACCTCCTGCGTCGAAGTCCGAGTCGGCGAGCAGGTGATCATCCTGGATGCCGGCTCCGGCATTCGCGCGCTCGGGCAGGCGTTGATGCGCGAGTTTCGCGACAAGCAGCTCGACATCACCATGCTGGTCACGCACACGCACTGGGATCACATCCAGGGCTTTCCCTTTTTCATCCCGGCCTACAACCCGAAGGTCAACGTGCGCATCGTCGGCTACGAAGGGGCCGTCCACGGTCTCCGCGGCGCGCTCTTCGAACAAATGCAAAGCGCCTTTTTCCCGGTCGGGCTCAATCAGATGGCGAGCCACGTGACGTTCGAGGAACTGAGCGAGATGGAATTCACGATCGGGGCGGTGAAGGTGCGGACGATCTTTGCCAATCATCCCGGAATCTGTCTCGGCTACCGGCTCAGCACGCCGAAAGGCGATATCGTTTACATGCCGGACCACGAAGCATACGAGCGACACGAGATCGAACGCCAAAAGCTAGCCGGCGAGAATTCGCCCCCGAGTCTCGATTACGCGCGGCTGCAGGATGAGAAAGTGATCGAGTTTATCCGCGGCGCCGACGTCGTGATCGGCGACACGCAATACGACGCGACGGAATACCCGAGCCGGCTCGGCTGGGGACACACCTGCGCCGACGACGCAGTCGAACTCGCGATGCGGGCTGGAGTGAAACACTTGTTCTTATTTCACCACGATCCCGATCATCAGGACGAAAAGATGGTCGCGATGATTACCGCGGCGGAAGCGTGGGTCGCCGCCGCAGGTTCGTCGATGATCGTGAGCGCCGCGCGCGAAGGCGCGGAGCTTGTTCTGGAATAGGTCGGTGCGGCGACAGCTGCTGACCCAAAGGGCAACCTAACGGGACGCGACTTGCGGAATCCAAAGGCTTGACATCACACCCTTCGACTGGCCACTCTTCAGTTCGTGGAGGCAATACCTCGTTCGGCGCACTTTGCGTGGCTCCCCAACCGCGCGATGACAGTCATCGCCATCTGCTTTTTCCTTTCGGTGACGGGCACGCGGGCCGACCTGATTTTCGCCGACAGCTTTGCTTATCCGAAAGGCCCGCTTGACGGACAGGGCCCACCTCCTGGAAGCCCTCCGGGACAGGGCGGATGGAGCACATCGAACGGGAACCCGAGGGTTGAGAAGTTTGGCTTGGATTTCGCCGGCATTTTCTCGACCGGCGGGAACGCGAGAATCCGCGGCGTCCCCGATACCAATGGTGACAAAGCAACTGCGCAGCTCGGACCAGTCACTGCCGATGAAGGTGTCGTTTGGGTTGGCTTCCTGGTCCGCAGGGCGAAGGGGACGGATCCGCTCGGTTATGCGGTTGTTGCTCTCGGGAACAATGTCACCGGGCCAAGCCTTGGGATCGGCTTGCTCTTCACCAAAAAGGTCTACGGCCTCGATAACAACACGGGAAAAAAAGGATCCCGCTCGACGTCAGAGGTCGCGCCGAGAGGAGAAACCGTTTGGTTGGTCACGAAACTGGATTTCAGCGGCACACACGAATACCTCTGGATCAATCCCTCGCCCGGGACCGAGCCGGACATCGCCGACGCTGACGCTGAATTGAACATGACCGCGGAATTTTTGGCGGCCGGATTCTCTGAAGTCGTCCTCCAGACTGGTTACGCCCGGCAGGCCTTCGACTTCGATGAACTGAGGATCGGAACGACCTTTGCCGACGTGGTGAGTCCCTAAGCTCGGGGGAACGGGTCGCGTCGGCAACGAGGGAGCGGTCCACGGCTTGCGCTTCCCCTCACGAAGAATCGGGCGGCCTCTTTGGCAGCACGGTCGCCGGGGTGGACGATGCCGATGGCGACGGCCAGGGCGATGTGCTGGTGGGTGCCTACTACGAAGGCGATGGCACGCCCGGCCGGGCTTATCTTTTTTCGGGAAATCAGGAAGCGGCGGACTGATCCGCCGCCACGGGACGTTCACGAGCGAGGACTATAACTTCGTTCGACCGGCCAGCGCGCTGTGGAGCGTCAGCTCATCGGCCGATTCCAACCCGCCGCCGGCGGGCAGACCGTGCGCGATTCGGGTCAGCATGACCGGAAATTTCTGCAGGAGCTCGACCAGATAATTGGTGGTCGCCTCCCCTTCCACGTCGGCCGCGAGCGCGAAAATGATTTCGTTAGGCGGTTCCTTTTCCACCCGCTCGAGGAGCGAGTCGATCCGTAAATCCTCCGGCGCGACCCGGTCGAGCGGGGAAATGCGTCCGCCTAACGAATGATAGAGACCGTGGAAAGCGCTCGTTTTTTCGAGCGGCAGGATGTCGGTCGGTTGCTCGACGACGCAGAGCGATGCGGTGGCGCGCGAGGGATCGGCGCAGATCTCACAGAGGTCGGCGGTGGCGAAAAAACCGCATTTCACACAGGGATGAACGGCGGCCCGGGTGGTCGCGATCGCTTGCGCGATCCCTTCCGGTTGCTGCTCGCGCGCCTGCACCATCCAGAGAGCGATGCGCTCGGCGGAGCGCGGGCCGACCCCGGGCATTTGGCGCAGTTGGGTGATCAACTCCCGCAGCGCGCTGGGATATTCGGTCCGTTTCAAAGCGGAATGAGCGGATCGCCGGCCGGCGCCGGCTCGGTGGCCATCCGCAGGCAGAGCGGTTCGAGGCGGCGCAAATACCATTGCAGAGGCGGATCGAGCTCGCCGTCGTTGGCGCGCGCGCGGTTAAATTCGGCAAAAGCTTCGTTCCAGCGTCGCTCGCGAAAATAGACGATCGCGGTCCAGAAACAGTCGCGGCGCGCGATCTGGTCGGGTGTCGCTTTCTCCGCCAGGGCGAGCAACTCGTAAACTTCAAGCCGATCGTGGGCCGCGGCGCTGCGCAGGAAGTCGATCGGGCGGGCCACGATCGCTTTCCCCGCGGCGTTGAAAGCGCGCGGATCGAGGAGGATCTGGGAACCGTAAACCTGATTGGCGCGAGCCAGGCGGCGCGCGACTTCGAGTGGCTCGCCCGCGATGACGATTTCGTCCCGCGGCGAGTCCTCCCGCTTCGCGGCCACGATCACGCCGGAGCTGATCCCGAGGCGCAGGTCAATTTGGCCTAACGAATCCGGTTGGTCCGCGGCCCGGGCGCGAAAGTCATCGCAGAAAGCGAGCGCGGCGCGGGCCGCCTCGGCCGCATGGTCCGGGCTGGCATTGGGAAAACCGAAAAGAATCCGCACTCCTTCGCCATCGGCGGCCTGCAGGTAGCCGCCGGACTTAAGGAAATGTCCCGAAGCGTCCTCGATGAATTCGCGGGTCAATTCCGCGCAGGTGGAGGGAGAAAGCTCGTCGATCAGGTCGGCTTCATTGGCGATCTCGCAAAAGACGAAAGTGGCTTCCTGCGCGCTCGGTTTCGTCAAATCGGGTGGTTCACTTTCCGTTAGGCGATCGAGGCCCTCCTGGCCGAGGCGACCGGCAAAGGATCTCGCGGCCACGCGGCGCTTCCGTCCCGGCGCACTGGCATGAACGGCGAGCGCGAGAAGGGTAGCTGTCGCGGTCGCAACCATGGCGGGAAGAGGTGGAAAGGAAATCTTCCCGGCCTGCAAGAGCCAGGCGGCGCCGAGCAATTCCAGGAGGATGGCGCTGAAGAGCCCGAGCTGACGCCCCCAGCCCGCGACCTGCAAAATCGCCCAAGCGACGGCGAAGCTGAGAAGCATGACGAAGACATAATTCTCGTAAACGACGGCGCCCTTGGGCGAGAGACCGATGGCGTGCGCCAGGGCGGTGGCGGGCCGCGCGAGCAGGCCGCTCATCTGCAAACCAATCGCGACCGCAGCCGCCAGCGCGCCGATCCAGAGGGTGCCGAGGAGTGCGCGCTTCATTCCGCCGGACGATCGCCGCCCGGTCCGTAGGATTTCAAGACTAATTCGCTCAGGAAATTATCCGGCGCGTCGATCGCGGCAGCATCGAGCGAGAACTGGTTCTTCCCTGTGTTCTTCTTGATCAAGCTGAGACCGAACTGAAAATCTTTGAAGAGATGCGCGCATAGATCGTTCATCTTCATGCGCTCGGCAGCGGCGCGCTCGACCAGCCGGTCCAAACCGGAGTTGTCGAACTGCAAGTCGACGCCATGCTCGCGCGAGAAACGATCGGCGAAAATCTGCGCTTCCTGGCGCAGTGTTTCCTTCTCGTGTTGCTGACCTTCGGCCATCAAACGCTCGAGCACGCGCTGCGGTTCGCGAACCAGCTCTTCGGTCACGCGCAATTGCGTGAGGCCCGAGCCGGCGAGGTAGTATTTGTAATCGCGAAAGAGTTTCTCCCAGACGGTGAGCAAGCCGCGGGCGCCGGTTTTCTCGAGTGCGGCGGCGCCGGCGATGAGGAGCAAGGCTTCGTCTTCGAAGCTGATTTCGATGCCGTAGGCGCGGAAGGCGCGCTCGTATTGGCGGAGGATGCTGCCCTCCGAAAACTTCATGATCTTGTAGAGATCGTCCGCTGTCAGTTCTTCGCAGACGACCCGCACCGGGAGACGGCCGATAAACTCCGGCTCGAAGCCGTACTCGATGAAATCCTGGGTTCCGACGTGTTGGAAAATTTCGTTGTCGAGGACGGTGACTGACTCGGCGTTAAACCCGATCTGGCCCTGGGCGAGTCGCTTCGAAACCTGCGCCTTGAGTTTCTCGAACGCGCCGCTGACCACGAATAATATGTGGCGGGTGCTGATCGTTTCGCGCTTCGTCTTGCCGCGCTTCTGAAATTCAAAGGCCGCTTGGAGTTGTCCCTGCAAATCGTTCGCGCTCCGCAACGGCACTTCGGTTTCTTCCATCAACTTGAGGAGCGTCGTTTGCACGCCGCGCCCGCTGACATCGCGTCCGGCCATGTTGGAGGCGGCAGCTAGTTTGTCGACTTCATCGATGTAGATGATTCCGAACTGGGCCAGCCCGACATCGCCGTCGGCTTTCTGAACCAGCTCTCTCACGAGATCTTCGACATCGCCGCCGACGTAACCGGTCTCGCTAAACTTGGTCGCGTCAGCTTTCACGAAGGGCACTTTGATCAGCTCGGCGATGTGCTTAATCAGGTAGGTTTTTCCGACGCCGGTCGGCCCGACGAGGATGACGTTTTGTTTTGCGTATTCGGTTTCCTC
Source organism: Verrucomicrobiota bacterium (assembly GCA_030856765.1). Lineage (GTDB taxonomy): Bacteria > Verrucomicrobiota > Verrucomicrobiia > Chthoniobacterales > UBA10450 > Palsa-1392. The sequence continues at coordinate 30,042 of JALYOR010000139.1, forward strand.
AGCACGGACGGCGTCTTCGCTTTCGAGCTGACGGATGTAATTGACGTGGTTGTAATGATCGCAGACCGCGATCGAGAGAACTTTCTTCGCTTCGTCCTGTTTGATCACGAAGCGATCGAGGTGTGCTTTGATATCGCGCGGCAGAAAATCAAAAACGAATTGCTCGCCGGACGGCGGGGCGGGCTTCTCTTCATCGCCAGCCTCGGCGCGTTCGGGCTGGGCAAAGCTGGCGAAGGAAACTTTCTCCCCGAAGTTCGATTTCATGAATTCGGAGAGCTTGGCTTGCAGCTCTTCAGGTGTGGGAAATGGCGGATTTTGGTTCAATAGCGGAACTTAACATTCAGGTCGGGCATGTAAAATTTGAGCCACCTCCGCGAGCGAAAGTGAACGGCCAGGCGGGCCTTGCACCTTGCATTTAGCCCGCAGCTGTGCTCAGTGGAATGCCGCTTCGGCCGGCCCCGCGCGCCCGAGGCGCAGCCGCCACTACATACGTCTATCTTTATCATGATTTTTACTTTCCTCGCTCAAGCCCAACCGGCCGCGCCCGCTGGTGCCGGTCCCAATCCGCTTTCTTCCTTCATCCCCATCATTCTTATTTTTATCATCATGTACTTCGTTCTGTTTCGGCCGCAGATGCGGCGACAGAAGGAACAGCAGAAGCTGGTCTCCGCCCTCAAGACCGGCGACCGCGTGGTAACCTCGTCCGGCATTCATGGGATGATCACCAACGTCAAGGACACGACCGTGACCGTGAAAGTGGCCGACAATGTAAAAATTGAGATGGAGAAATCTGCCGTCAGTACGGTCGTAAAGACGGATGCGGCCAAGAGCTGAGCGCGGCCGCGAGATGGAAAACAATCCGATGCAAAACGCCAATCAAACCTCCCCTAATTTCGTCACGGACCTCTCCCGATGAACTCAGTTCTCGAATTTTTCATCGGCCTCGGGCTACTGGTCCTTTTTGGCTGGTACTTTGCCACCGACCGCGGACCGCGGAAACGCCTCCTGGCCGGCGCGCTCGTGGTCTTACTCGTCGTCCTCAGTCTCTGGAGTATCCTTCCGCTCAAGGAAAAGGTGCACCTCGGTCTCGATATCAAGGGCGGCACCTCGTTTCTCATTCGGCTGAAGAGCGAAGACAAGACCCTGAGTACGGAAATGCTCGACCAGGCGGTCGAAGTCATCCGTAAACGAGTCGACTATTTCGGCAGCGGCGAGCCGGTCATCAGCCCGGTCGGGGCGGATCGCATCCTGGTGCAAATTCCGGGGCTCGACGCGGCCAAGATCCAGGAAGCGCGCGATCAGCTTTCGCGCGTGGCCAAGCTCGAGTTTCGTCTCGTTTATCCGGATAACGGGGAGCGTTTGCGCGCGATCGATGGGGGAACCGAAGTGATCCCCCCGGAGTACCGCATCGAGACCTATAAGATGCAGCCGCGGAAAGAAGGCGAAAAGCCGGTCGAAGAACGCCTTTTGGTGAAAAAGAAGGCCGATCTCGGGGGCGATCGCGTCACCGAATCGAACGCCTACTACGGCAACGACGGGTGGACCGTGCAACTGAAGTTCGATAGCGAAGGCGCGAAGAAATTTGGCCAGATCACTGAGGCTAACGTCGGCCATCGCTTTGCCATCGTGCTCGACGGCGACATTCAATCGGCGCCCAGCATCCGAACCGCCATCTATGGCGGCGACGCCATCATCACCGGT
>JALYOR010000143.1 GCA_030856765.1 Verrucomicrobiota bacterium
AGACACATCAACCAGGAGAAATTATCATGGCTAAAGTATTAAAAGTGATCGAGCTGCTCGCCCAGTCGGACAAAAGCTGGGAAGACGCGGCGCAGAGCGCGGTCAAGGAAGCGTCCAAGACGCTGCGTAACATTCGCTCGATCTACATCAAGGAGTTCCAAGCCTCGGTCGAGAACGGCAAAGTGATGCGGTATCGCGTCAACGCGAAAGTGAGCTTCGATCTCGATCCGGCGCGCGCCGACAAGCCTCGGCGTAAGAAGAAATAGCGTGGTCCGCTCGCACGTGGCCGCGGTTAACCCGGCACGTGATCTTTCAGCTCGGTACCGCCATCGGCCCGCGCGCAATGGGCGCAGCAGTAAATGCGATCGCCTTCCTGCACGTCGTGGCCGATGACGCGGCAACCGCAATGCGTGCACTTCGGCGCAAGCGCATGGATGGCGCATTCGAAGCTGTCGAAAACATGCTTCCTGCCTTCCATGATCACTTCAAACGCCTTCTCGTACTCGTTCCCGCAAACTTCGCATTGAGCCATATCAATGCATCGTGCGGAGAGAGAGGAATGGCCTTAAAAGCTCGCGCTTGGACACGGATTGCGACCGCAATCCGCTCGCTCGGCGGCCTGCTTCGAAAATGGTCCGTGAAGCTCACTCTGCGTTTGAATTTGGCGTCGCGGCATTCTTCCGTGTGACCTTTTCGACCCGCGCATACATCTCGAAGTAGATCCGCTCCAGAGCCGCGGCCGGGTCTTCCAGCATCATGTTTTCCTTGATCTTGCTCGCGTAGATCGGGAAGGAGAATGGCGAGACGACCGGCAGCTCGCGCAGTTTCCAGTCGAGCCCCTGCGCCCCGTCGAGAAAGCTGTAGGCCGTCTCGGCATCGAGGAAGGTGTGCATGGCCTGCCGATAGGCCTCTTCGAGCAGGGGATGATTGGGCTCATGTTGCTCGAGGACGCGGAAGAGGACTTCGGAACTCCAGCTCAACTGGCGCGGCTTGCGCTCGCGGCCCGGGAGGTTCCGCGGCACCATCAACCCGGTTTGCGCTACCCCGCGAAATTGCCATTTCACCAGTTCCGAGCCGCGCAGGGCGGCGTGCAAATCCTCCTCCGCTTCGACGCGCCGAAAACATCCTTTCCATTGCGCGAGCGGGAGCTCTTGAAAACGCCGCAAGGTGAGCAGAAATCCGTAGTCGTCGATCGTGACGAGCGCGTTGCCGCCGATCCGATCGCGCACCCGCAAAGCGACGAGGCGCGAGAGCGCGTCGTTCGCGCTCCGGCCGATCAGCGCGTGGAAGAAATAGTGCGCATGGTCGCCCTCACGATAGAGCTCGATCAAAAACTTCCCCGGCACCGGCACCTCCGAGATGGCGATCTGGGCGCGGAAGAATTCCACCATCGGCTGCGCATTCGCGAGCGAGATTCGATAGGTCTCGACCAGCCAGTCGACCGCATCCGCGTCGGTGCCCTCGCACAAGCGTGCGCCTAATTCCGCGCGCAACTGCCGCACCGCCTTCGCCAGGCCGGAGGTGAGCGGCATCTTGGCCGCGTTCCAACGTGGGATGGTCGGGAGGTGCCCGTCGGCGCGCTCGACTCGGGCTTCCTGCACTCCGGTATCGATTAGCCTAACGACCCGGCCGCCCAGCACGAAAAGATCGCCGATCTGCAGTTGCTTGAGAAAGCCTTCCTCAACCGACCCGAGCCTTCGCCGCCCGAGCAGCACGCTGACGAATCCTTCCGAAACAATGGTGCCGATATTGACCAGAAACTCTCGCGTGACCCGTGGATGAGCCAGCGAAATGACCCCGTCCTCGATCGCGATCTTCCCGAAGAGACCGGTGTATTGGCGCTGCAGCGACTCCCCGCCTCCGGTCAGGTATTGCAGGACGTGCTCGAACTCATCCCGCTCCAGTTCCCGGAACGGATACGCTCTCCTGACGATCTCATAAGCATGCTCCACCGTGATCGGCGCCAACGCCGCCATCCCGACGAGGTGCTGCGCGAGGACGTCGTTAGGCTTTTCCAGCACCTGGATCGGATCGAGGACCGCATCCCGGACCAGTTGCGCGGTCGCGGTCGCTTCGACGAGGTCGTTAATGTTGGTCGCGACGAGCACACCGTGGCTGCTCTTGTTGAGCGAGTGCCCGGAGCGGCCGATGCGCTGGATGGCGCGGGAAACACCCTTCGGCGTCGCCACCATCACGACCAGATCGACCGCGCCGATATCAATCCCAAGCTCGAGGCTGGTCGAGCAGACGACCGCGCGCAGCTCGCCGTTCTTGAGCCGATCCTCCACCTCCAAGCGCACACTGCGATCGAGCGAGGCGTGATGAATCTCGATCCGGTCCGCCAGATCGGGGAGCAGTTCCTTCAGGCGCAACCCGAGCTGCTCCGCTGCCGAGCGCACATTGGTAAAAACGATGACCGACTGGCGTTGCCGGATCAGGGCGGCGAGCTCCGCGTAAAGGCGGCTCCCGGTGTAACCAGCCGGCGGATACGGCTTGCGCCGAATCGGCGAAAAGACTTCGACGATCGATTCCTTCTCCATCTTCGCCTGCGCGATACGGCAAGGCCGATCACCGCCCGCCAGAAACCTGGCCAGCAAGTCGAGCGGTGCCGCGGTGGCAGAAAGCCCGACGCGACAGATAGCAGCCTTGTGGCCGGGGACGCTGTCCCCGATCGCCTTCGCCGCCGAGGTTTCCTTCTGTCCTGGGACAGCGTCCCCGGCTACAACCAACTCCTCCAGCCGCTCGAGCGAGAGCGACAGATCGACGCCGCGCTTGTTCCCCGCAAAGGAATGCAGCTCGTCCACGATCACGAAGCGGCAATCGGCGAGATGCGCGGCGTAATCCTGCTGCGCAAGCATGACCGCCAGGCTCTCCGGCGTCGTGACCAGAAAGTGCGCGGGTTTGCGCCGGAATTTTGCCCGTTCGCCACTCGGGGTATCGCCCGTCCGCACATGCACCAGCAACTCCTTCTCCAACCCCATCCCGACGATCGGCGCGCGCAAGTTCTTGCCAATGTCGTAGGTCAGCGCGCGCAGCGGCGAGATATAAAGACAATGCACGCCTAACGAGAGCTTGCCCACCTCGAGCCGCCGCAGCAGGTAGTCGAAAATCCCGAGAAACCCGGCCAGCGTTTTGCCGCTGCCCGTCGGCGAGGTGAGCAAGATGGAACGCTGCTCGAGAATTGACGGCACGCAGCGCAATTGCGCGTCGGTAAAGCCCTCGAAGATGCCCCGAAACCACTGCGCCAAGCGCGGATGCAGCCTCCGGAAGAGCGCTTCGTTCGTGATGACGGGCTGCGTTCGCACGACGCAATTTCGTCGAGCCGCCCGCTTCCGCTAGCCTCGGCACCGGATTGCAAGTGCAGTGCGTCGGCGACTCGCGATGGTGCGAGACTCTCTCGAGCCGGGGTGAAACCTTCTCCCTGCAGCGAACGCTCCTCCCAGCTCGCCGGAGTCTCGCACCACCGGCCGCCGTTCCCCCAACTGTCGCTGCGCGGCTACTCCGGATTCACCGGGAAATGCTTGTTTTTGAGTTTCTCCGGAACGCGTTGAGTCCTCTCCGCCTCGATCTCTTCGGTGGCCGCGCCCAATGCTTCGTAGGCTTCCCGGTTCTTTTTCGCCCGGCACATGTAAGCGGTAGCGTGCGCGAGCGGGATGCGCGCTTCCGGCATCCCGACGAACTCGACCGCCTGTTGCGTCGCGATAGCCAGCGGCAGCGCCTCCGCGTCGGCCAGGCCGACGTCTTCGCTCGCGAAAATCACGATGCGCCGCGCGATAAAGCGAAAGTCTTCGCCGGCGTGAAGCATCTTGGCCAGCCAGTAGATCGCCCCCTTCTCATCCGAGGCGCGCATGCTCTTGATGAACGCGCTGATCGTGTCGTAGTGCGCGTCGCCCGCCCGATCGTACACGACCGCCTTGGTCTGGATGCTTTCCTCCGCCACTTGGAGCGTGAAATGGACGATTCCATCCTCGTTTGGCTTGTAGCGGGGGACGCTGTCCCCGGTGGCACGGGATTTTGCCTCGGAGCGGCCGGGGACGGCATCCCCGGCTACAACGGGTGGGGTGGTCAGGACACCGATTTCGAGGGCGTTGAGGCATTTGCGCGCGTCGCCGTCGCTCAGTTTGGCGAGATGGCGCCTGGCTTCCGCATCCATCTTCACCCGATGACTTCCCAAGCCGCGCTCCCCGTCCTGCAACGCCCGGTCGATCAGCTGCTCGAGCTGCTCCACGCCTAACGACTCGAGCTGGAAAACCTGCGAGCGCGAAACCAGCGCGCTATTCACGTAGAAAAACGGGTTGTAGGTGGTCGCGCCGATCAGCCGCAAGTTCCCGCTCTCCACGTCCGGGAGGAGGATGTCTTGCTGCGCCTTGTTAAAATGGTGAATCTCATCGACGAAGAGAATCGTCTTCTGCCCCGAAGTGCGCAGCCGGTTCGCCGCCGCCGCCACCACCTTGCGCATTTCGGCCACGTTACTCTCCACCCCGCTCAGCCGGACGAATTTCGACTCGGTCATGGCGGCAATAATCTGCGCCAGCGTCGTCTTCCCCGTCCCGGGCGGACCGGAAAGGATCACCGAGGGCAAACGATCCGCCTCGATCGCGCGGCGGAGCAGTTTTCCCGGGGCGAGGATGTGTTCCTGCCCAACGAATTCCTCGATCACGCGCGGCCGCATCCGACTGGCCAGCGGCGCAGCCGCGTTAGCCTGCGTTTCCGCCTCATCTTCCGCCGGGCTGAAGAGATCCTGCACCGCGCAGGATACGGAACTTCGCCCCGGTTTTCCAATGGCTTGACCCACGGCGCCGCCTCCGTCATTCTCTCTGGCGGTGAAACGCATCCTCGTTCCGATCGATTTCTCTCCCGCGATGGAGGGCGTTCTCGAACATGCACGGGAGCTGGCCCGCGCCTTCCAGGCCGAACTGCATCTCGTGCACGTCCGCGAGATTACCGCCGTTCCGATCTTTCCCGCGGCCACCATTGGGTATCCGGGAATCGGCATGCCGGAGATGGGGCTCTCCGGAGGGGTGCCGATGGAGGCGGCGATGTATCAGCCAACTGACCTACCTAACGACAAAAAGGAAACTCCGCTCGAAATGCTCCAGGCGGAACTCACCCGCGCCGGCCTTCAGGTCGTCGCCCATGAGCGGGAGGGCTCGGTGGTGGAGGAGATTCTGCGCTCCGCCCAAGAGATCTCGGCCGACCTCATCGTGATGGGCTCCCATGGCCACGGCTCCGTTTACAATCTGCTCGTCGGGAGCGTGACCGAGGGCGTCCTGAAAGCAGGGAAAAACGCGGTCCTGCTCGTGCCCGCGCCCGACGCGAGAAAATAAACCGGGTCGCCTTGCGTGGCCCCGCATCTGCTCGAATCGTGTTCGCACGATGCGGACGCTCCGACTTTTTTTCGCCGTCGTCATTCTGGCCTGGGCCAGCCTGACGAACGCGGCCTCGCTCCCCTTCGACACGGTCTTCAAGGGCGGCGGGAAATTCGATTCCCTCGTGCAACAGGCGCAGGCAAAGAACTGGAATTCCCTCCGCATCGGCGACCGCACCGCCGCGGTCGGTCGCGCTCTCGTCGGCACCCCTTACAAATCGTTCACCCTCGAAATCGACGACCGGATCGAGGCGGCCTCGGCCAATTTCTACGGAATGGATTGCTGGACGTTTTTCGAGATCGCGCTCGGCTTCGCCCGCATGCTCGACGAGCCGGAGGCGAACTGGACCCCGGCGAGGTTGCTCCACTACATCGAGCTCGATCGCTACCGGGGCGGCGAATGCACCGGCGAATACCTTTCGCGCCTCCATTACCTTGAAGATTGGCTCGCCGACAACGATCGCCGCGGGCTGGTGAATGATCTTACGCGGGATCTCGGCGGCGTCCGCGCCAACCACGCCGCGCACGAGATGACTTTCGGCTGGCGCCACTACCGCTACCTCAAGGCCAATCCTTCTCTGCGCGCGCCGTTAGGCCGGATGGAAGCACGAGTCAGTGAGCGCCCTCTCTATCAGATTCCGAAGAGCGGCGTGGCGGGGATCGAATCGAAGCTCAAGAGCGGCGACATCATTGGCATCGTCTCACGCGATCGGCCCGGCCTCTACTCGACCTCACACGTTGGCCTCGCCTATCGAACGAATGATGGCGTGCTCCATTTCCTGCACGCCTCATCTCCGCGGAATTACGGTAAGGTTGTGATCGATTCGCGCCTCTCGAGTTACCTCGCCCGCTACCGCAGCGACAGCGGCATTCTTGTCGCGCGACCGCTTAAGTAAGTGCCCGGGACGGTTACTCGAAATCGCGCATCTCTCGGATCTCTTTCGCCAGCCGTTCCACCGCCGCTTCGGCATCCGGCCCCACCGCCTCCAGCGTGGCCACGGCACCACACTCGAGATTGGCGCGCATCACCTCGATCAGGCTGAGGGCCGAGTAACGACCCGCCTTGGTCAGGAGCCAGATCTCAGATCGAAACGCATTGGCGCGCCGAACAAACTCCGCCGCTGGACGCGCGTGAAGTCCAAGATCATTCCTGATCATGATCTCGCGCGTGGCTCGCACGTCATCGGGGGATTTCCTCATTTACTGGCTCGTGCCCCAGCGGCGATGCAACCAGCGCTCGACCGGCGCGAAAAAAGTCTTATCCGCCGCCAGACCGATCAGGACGATGACGAACATGATCGCGATAACCTGATCCATCGCGTTCAGCTCGCGCCCATAATGCAGCAACTGGCCGAGGCCGAAGCCGGAAAGGATCGTGACAAAGATCTCGGCCGCCATGAG
>JALYOR010000160.1 GCA_030856765.1 Verrucomicrobiota bacterium
TCCCTACCCCCGCGCCCGCGCCGCCTGGTAGCTCGTGACCAGGCCGCGCCCCACAAAATAGGCCACCACGGCGGAGGGCAACCCGATGAGGACCGAGCCAATCAGGAGCGGCCCGCCCAATGAAACGAAAGTCTCCCAATGGGCAAAACTGCGAAACCCGAGCGCGTGCACGCGAAAGCGCTGGGGCAAATGGCCGTGCTGTATCCAGAACCCCAGTTTGTATTCCCATAGAAAAATCGCCGGCATGAAAGGCAGGATGAAATCGTGCAGGCTCACGCTCACCGCCGCGGCGATCTTGTTGCACTTCAACAACCAGGCCACCGCGATCGAGAGCAGCGTCTTCAGGCTCCAAAGGGGGCTGAATCCAAAAAAAATTCCGATCGCCACCCCGAGCGCGATCGAATGCGGCGTATCGTTGATCGTCATGAGGCGGAAATGGATCTGGCCGAGCCAATCGCGCAGCCGCGTCCAAAGTCCCGGCCCGCTTGTCTGCTCTGGCTCCATTCTCTTCCCTAACGAAAGAAATCGATCTGACGTGGCGGGCCCTTCACGATCTGCCCCAGAGCGGCCCGCAGACGCAAGGCGGCGTGCGGCGCGAAATCGAGCGCATTGTTATTGAAAATGATGTGCACCTTGTCCGCTTCCGCCGCCAGCTTCCTCGCCCGCTGCGCGACTTCCCCGATCTCCTCCTCGCTGTAATCGTAGTAAAACCGCTCGGCCACTGTCTTGCCGCGCAAATAAGCGTCCGGATCCCTTCCATGGAGCCGCAGATAGGCCAGAGGTCGGTTCGTAATCTCGTCCAGATCGCTCGGCATGATGGTGAAATGCTCCTCGTTAGGCGCATCGACCAGGGCAAGGGTCGTTTGGTGACGCCGAAAATATTCCAGCGTTTGCTCCCTTTGCTCCGCTCCCATCCAATTTCGGTTCCTCAATTCCACCACCGCACCTAACGGCGCCAGTTGCGCGAGCAGTTCATCCAGTTCCGAGAGCTGGTGTTTGCGCGGCGAAAAGGCGGGCGAAAGCTGAAGCAGGAACGCCCCGAATTTTCCCGCCGCGCGCAACGGTTCGACGGCCTCGACGATTTGCTTGAGGAGCGCCCGCTCCAGTTTGAGAGTCAGTTCGACCTTACCCTTCGCATCCGCATTCGCGGCCCTCTGCAAGGCCGGCGGGAGCGACTTCAAGGTGGCCGCGTGACGCGAGAGCAAGCGGTGCAGCTTGACGTCGAAAATGAAATCATCCGGCGTCGCGTGAGACCAACGCTGCACAAGCCGCTGGTCGGGTACGGCATAGAAGGACGAATTGACCTCCACCATTGTAAAGTGTTGTGCGTACCAGGGAAGCCGGTCGACCGCGGCCAACTTCGGTGGGTACCAGCGCTCAACGAAGCCTGGGTCCGACCAACTGGCAGTCCCGACCCAAATTCTTCCTGGCTCGATTGAAGACTTTGGCGGCACGAAAGAGACAACGCGCACCGTCATTCAAACGCAACCGCGATTGCGACTGGTTGCGGGGGCGGGATTTGAACCCGCGGCCTTCAGGTTATGAGCCTGACGAGCTACCAGACTGCTCCACCCCGCGATCTTGAGAGCCCATTATCACCGCGTTGGCCGTGAACGCAAATGACTAATTCGCGCGGCACGCCGCCACGGACAAAATACTTGCCGCCTCGATCATCAGAGGCAAGGTATACGCCCTTCCGGAAGCCAAGATTCCAGCGTAGCTCAGTGGTAGAGCGGTCGGCTGTTAACCGATTGGTCGTAGGTTCGAGTCCTACCGCTGGAGCCATTTCCCGAGCGTCTCCGAAACGCTCCGCCTTGGAAAACGCTGCAGGTTGCGGCTTGGCTAGCCGGCTTGACGAGAACCGCCGGGACGCGCCGGCGCGATCTTCACTTTTTTGGTCGGGGCAATCGGCGCTCGCCAATCGCTCACCATCTTCCAATCGGTCATCCCCTCGGTCCAATAATGATCGGTCGCCAGGATGCCGCCGCTCGCTCGCTGCCGCCGGAACCCATTCTCCGGAAATTCGCCTAACAACTCTCCGTCGCGCGCATGTAGACCGTTTCCATGTTGGTAGAAAATGGATCGCTGCTCGTCAAGCCCGGCCGCCAAATGTGACGTAATCGTCGAGGTCGAGCAGATCCGCCCAAGTCTTGATGTCTTCGCGCTCCTTGGCGAACTTACCAACTGCTTCCGCAAAATATTGCAGGGTTTCGACGTCCCCGTCGGGTCCGCGGCGTTGCATATAATCGCTCCACTGCTCGATTTCCCATGGCGTCCGCTTGTGCTTCGCCGTCTCCGTAACCCAGGCGAGGATTTCGCCGTCGCCCTTGCCGGAAGCGAGTTGTTCTCGCAGCGCAGTCGGATCGATCCCGACGAAGTTCACGAAGTGCTGATCGAGCGGACAGTTGTAATTGAATTCGCCATTCTGACCGGCGATTTCGGCCCGCCCTTTATCGATCATGCGCGGCAGAAGGACGTAACCGCCCAAGCGCGTGCGCGGACTGCGCGGCGGGCGCTCGGTGAGGTCGGGAGTGGAATTTGTCTTTGTTGGAGTGGTCATGTGTATGTCTTTCATGGTTTGAGATTCGATTGTGAGGTCGACGTTAGGGAGAAGTCGCTGCCAGGTTGGCGAGCTTGTCCAGAATGGCTTTCTTCGGCGCGCCGCCGACCAGTTGATCCTTTACTTCACCGCCGTGGAAAAAAAGGAGCGTGGGCACAGCGCGGACATTGAAGCGCTGCATGAGCCCGGGCTCGTCGTCGATGTTGACCTTGGCGACGCGGTAACGCCCTTCGCTCTCCCGGGAGATCTCGTCGAGGACTGGCGCGATCATTTTGCAGGGTCCGCACCATTCGGCCCAGAAGTCCACGAGGGTCGGGACGGGCGATTGCAGGACGGCTGTTTCGAAACTGGCTTCGTTGATATTGATGGGTTCGTTCATTCTGTTCTTAAGTTGGTTAACGGCATCTTGGGCGCGGTGGCGCAACAAAAAGAGGAAGTTCGCGGGGCACCACCATGCAGAAAAGTTTTTCGGTCCCACGAAGAAACATGATGGGCGATGCGACGCCGATGGCCGAGGCGACCAGGCGCTTGTGCAGGTCATCGACCGAACTAATCGGCTGCCCTTGAAAGCCGACAATGGTGTCGTTAGGCCGCAACCCGGCGATCGCCGCCGGACTTCCCGGCTCTGCTTCCATCACCAGCACGCCGCTGGTGGTCGATAGCTTGTGGAACCGGACGACCCGAGGATGCAACGGCACGTTCTGCCCCGCCACGCCGATCGAGCTGCGCCGGATGCGCCCGTCCTTGATCAACCAGCCCGCGACGAACTTGGCGGTATTGCTTGCGATCGCGAAGCAGATGCCTTGCGCCGGGAGGATGACCGCGGTGTTTACCCCGATGACTTCGCCCGCGCTGTTGAGGAGCGGGCCGCCCGAGTTGCCAGGATTGAGCGCCGCATCGGTCTGGATGATTTCATCCATCAGGCGACCTGAGTCGGACCGCATCGAGCGCCCGAGCGCGCTTACGATTCCGGCGGTGACGGTTTGTTGAAATCCATAAGGCGAGCCGACCGCGACCGCGATTTGGCCGACCTGGATCTGAGACGAGTCCGCCAAACGCGCATGTTGCACATTAGGCGCGTCGATCCGGATGACCGCGAGGTCGGTTTCCGGATCGGTGCCGATCAACTGCGCGGGATAAATCCGCGCGTCGCGCAGAGTGACTTCAATCTCCCGTGCGCCATAAACGACGTGGCTATTCGTGAGGATGAAACCATCGTGGGAAAGGATAAAACCGGAGCCGCCGCCCTGACCTCGCTCCCCGCTCAGGACGCGTATGTTCACCACGCTCGGAGCGACACGATTTACCACCGCCGCAACCGTCTGCGAATAGCTGTCGAGCAGTCGGGCGTCGCCTAACGACGCTTCCGCGACCGGCCCGAAGGATTCGGCCCCTTCACTCAGGATCGGAATGAGCCGCGGAGGACCGCGGCGTTGTTCTGGTAGAGTTTCCATCTCGTTTACCAGGGAAGTGGCTCGCCCATATGCAGGAAAATGCCGTTCGGCCCATCGGCCCCAACCGTCGCGAGCGCGACGCTCGTCTTGGCGCCATCCTCGATCTCCATCATCGCCCCCTCGCCACCCATCTCGGTTTTTACCCAGCCGGGATGCGCGGCGTTCACCTTTATCTTCGTGTCCTTCAACTCGTAGGCGAGTTGCACGGTGAAGGCGTTCACCGCCGACTTCGAGACGTTGTAGGAAGCGTATTTCTTACTGTCGTAGACCGGCGAGCCCGGCGTGGAATGCAGGGTGATCGAGCCGAGGATGCTCGACAGGTTGACGATTCGACCGGCCTCGCTTTTGCGCAGCAGAGGCAGAAAGGCCTGCGTCGTCGCGATGAGACCGAGCACGTTGGTATCGAACGTTTGGCGCCAGGTCTCGATGTCTTGTTCGCTCGCCAATTTTTCGGTGTCGTCGACCATGATGCCGGCGTTGTTGACCAGGATATCGAGCCGACCGAAGTCCTTTTCAACCTGCGCCGCCGCCTTCTTCACACTCGCGGGATCGCTCACGTCGATCACGACCGGATGGGCGTCGATCCCCTCCTTGCGAAGTTCTTCGACTGCGCTTTTGCCTTTGGCCATGTCGCGCGCTCCGGCCAGCACGGTAAAGCCTTTCTGGCCCAGTTGGCGGGTCGTTTCGAGGCCGATGCCTTTGTTCGCACCGGTAATAAGAGCTATATTTTTATCGTTCATAAGATTGTGTTTGTTAGGGTTTCGTTAGGCTGAAGGAAGCACTTCGCTTACTTTGAGGTGAGCCAGGGCGGGGAAGAAGAGGGATGGAAAGGGCGTCCCCCATGCGGCTTTCCTCGCCTCGCGGACCGCGCGTGCGATCAGTTCGCGGCCAGCCGGGTAAGGACTTTCATATTGGACCTGGATCGCC
>JALYOR010000170.1 GCA_030856765.1 Verrucomicrobiota bacterium
TTCGGCCCGATAATCACACCTCCGATCAGCACTTTTGCATCGGTGCCCACCAGTCCTCGGGTACTAATGTTGGCTAACTCACCGTTTACAGAAGAATCATCGAGATCGAAAACCTCCACCAGCCCGATCCCGGTGGTGTCATTGTTGCCTGAGACAATCGCGGTATAAGCTCCTGGAGCCAGAGACTGCACAAGAGCAGACTCCAGGTCGTTTGTCGGTGCGAGACCGTTATCGGTGAGCACAGTCTGGTCGGCCGCGCTATTGTCTTTCCAGTCGTTGTTGCTGGCAATAGTAGCCTGGCTCGAATCGTGAAGCTCCAAGACGGGATTGGGCAGGGCACCGGTCACGCCACGAGCGGTCAACGACGGTCCGATCCCGCGAATGACAACTTGCTTGGGGGCAGACCCTTTAATGATGAAGCCAGCGATGGCAACGTTCACCCCGGTTCCTACGTCCACGCGACTCGAGATGTTCTGAGAGCGCGCCGCGGGGGTGGGAGTCGGGCTGGCCGAGGGACTCGGGGACGGTGAGGGGCTCGGAGTCATAGTCGGTGAGGGGCTCGGAGTCACTGTCGGCGACGGCGAAATAGTCGGTGTGGGGGTCGGGCTCGGGGTCGCCGAAGGGCAAGTTCCATTACCGATGCCGTTGCCGACGAGACCCGAGACTTGCAGGGTGTAAGTCGACCCAGGCGTCTGCGCCAGGTTGGTTTCCTCCACCACCACGACCAGCGTTTGGTTAGCCGGCACGTCCACCGAGAAGGTGTTGGTGGCGTTAAAGGCGGGGCTGCCGCCGGGATCGCCCAGATAATTGATGCAGATATTACCCGTATTTCCCACCACTGGAGGCACGTAGTTGTTCAGGTACGCCACCGAAACGATGGCGCCACCGGCGGTGGCGTTGGTCGCGGTGGTCGAGATGGTGGCACAAGCCGCGCCCGGGCCATTGGGAAAGGTCAAGACGTCGTAGCGCCGGTTGCCATCTCCGAAGATGCCCGGGCAAGCCTTGGCCGTGCCGCAATCGCTGACGACGGCATTTCGGCCCAAGCGGCCTTCCTGCACGGGATCGGCCACATCCAGGCTGCCATTCACCGTGGTGGGAAGTAGCTGGCAGGTTTCGACAGAGAAGTTCAGAACCGACGACCCACCGGGAAATGAGACAGTGAGGGTGAAATCGATCGAGGTGCCACAAGCAAACGAGGGCGAAGTGCTCACCTGGAACGGAGTGGTGTTCGTTCCGGTGGAGCCTTCGGCCGTGTCCGGATAGGCCGAGTTCCGCTGGGAAATCCTCACCTCCGGTGTGGTCGTAGAGAGCTGAGCCGAGATCCCTGATCCGAGCAGGCAACCGTCATTCAGGATGGTGACATTCAGACTGTTGCACTCGTTCGGCTCGACAATTCCATTGCCGTTGCCGCCTGCGATGTCGATCGTATTGGCTACATACAGGAAATCGGCGGTGCCAGTGAGACACTGGTCCAGCGTCGTGGTGTTCCCGTCGGTAATCGTCACCGGAAAGGGTCCGATCCCGCCGCAATTGTGGGCCGGGTCGATGATCGTGACTGAGTAGGCCCCAGGCGACAGCTGCATCGAATAAGTGCCGTCCGGCCCGCTGCCGGCAGAGAAGCCGGTGGAAGGGCCACCTGTGACCTCGATCAACGCATCCTGGAGCGGTGCACCGCTATCACAAGCGGTAATCGTTCCGCTCAGGGTTCCCTGGGCGGGCGCGGTTGTGCCGGCAAACTTGAAGGAGCCAATCTTGGTCTTCCAAGCGAAGGTCGCGTTGGTGTTGTAATATTCGTTCGTGAACCAAAAGGTCGCATCGTCGACCGGATCGAGGCACATGGCGGTGTAATCGCCCCATCGGTTGCCCGTCTCCAACTGGACGCCGGTCCCGGCGAACATCGTGGCCTCGCCTTGTGAGAGCATCCCGGGAGGGTCGGTCAGGAGTCTCCCGGCATACGCGATGGATGGGAACACGCTCAAGCTCGAGGTCGAATAGCCGACCGCCAGGTTCCCGGCATTATCGACCGCTGAGCTTCCCATCCAGCGTTCCGTCGTATCTGGCGAATAAGTTCCCTGGTCTTGGACCGACCAGTTACCGCCTGCGCTGGTTTTCTCCAGAATGTAATAACGGGTGCCCGCGCGGTACTGCGCAATCGTCGGGCCCACGCCGGGAGGCGGAATCACCCCGGCGTTCACAGTATGCACAGTGGTGAGCAACTCGGTGCCGCCGCGATTGAAATACTGCAGACGAAGCATCAAACGGTCGCCAATCGCGTTGAGATAATCTGTCGAGGTGGCCGGGACGGGCTCTTCGATTTCGGCCCGCGCGCCAGTAAAGGTGCCTGGACTACGTGAATCGAACGCAGCCACCGGGAGAGGGCTCTCCGGACGCTCTGTAAAGGTGGAGTTCCCCGGAACCGTGAAGTCCGCGTGGAAGTCGAATAAGCGCAGGGCGTCCACTGCGTCGTCGGAGGAATCGTCGAGAAAAACCGAAAAGACGTTCGGCGGGCCGGCCGGCGGTGGAGTCAGACCATTATAGTCCGTCGGGATCATGCCCGAGGAAGAATTGCTCAGACTCGGACCGGCGTTGAAATAAATATAGCTGGCCGAGGAATCGCCGACCAACATCTTGGCCCGGTCGAAGGCAAAGACGCCGAAACCATTGTAGCTCACGCCATTGGTGAACTGACGATCGGTAAAGTAATAACCGTCGGGCCAGGAGCCAATCTTACCGTAGTCGGGAAACTCATTCCCCGGCGTGATGAAATCATACGCCCAGTAGGCACCCGTCGGATCGCTCGTCTTGGAAACAGCGATCGGCTGGTGATAGGGGGGCGTAGCCGAGCTGGCAAAGGCGAACTGCGAGAGCACCCAGCGATTCGCCGCCCGATCGTAGAGAACCAGGGCATCGCCATTGTCATTGCTCGCCGCCACTCCGCCGAGCGGAGCGAAGAGCGTGCTCAGTTTAAAGGCCGGACCGCGAGGAACGCCATTCTTGTCGAAGATCTGGACTCCGCCACCGTTGACCGCCTGCACGTAGTCATTAGGACCGACCGCTCCGACCGTATCGGGCGGCGCCGAACCGTTCACCCCCACGCCCTCGAAGACGACGATGGGAGAGGGAATATTTAATTGGAAGCGGCCGTCTGTTCCAAATGAGGTCTGCAGAGCGCCGTCCTTCTGGGGAGGCGCGTTCGGGTTTGGCTTGCGCACGAAGAATGTGTTCAATTCGTTGATTGTTTCAGCTTCTTCCTGAAGTTCACGATCAGTCTGGGCAATGGCGTCCATCAGCTCACGCACCGGCCGAGTTTCCGCGAACCCGACCGGATGCCCCACGACCGCCTTACTACTGGCCAGCGGCGCCTTGCTGCCTGCAGAGGTTTTGATTGCGGTTGGCTTTTGCGCGTGGCCGATCCGCACTACAGATGCGAACCCGAGCAGCACCAAAGCAGTAACAATAAATAATCTTTTTCTACGAATGAGCATTCTGATCTCCTGGTTTCTCCGGCTAAGGTTTGCAACCTCGAACATTGCCGCCTTCCCGGTGATTGCTAGCGAGATAAAGTTTTTCTGCAGAAGGAGTCAATAAAAATCCAAATATTTTCCTTACCTGGGCGACGCGGAAAAGGATCTGGCTCCAAGAGAAACAGTGCGCACTTCCGCGCTTTCGCACAGCGAAGGGGTTACAGCAGCACGGTGGGAAATGTGATAGCAAGCCGTCGTGCAGGGCGACGGGTTCGCGCAGGGCACCCCATCGGGTTCGGGCGTTCCAGCTGGCGCGGAAGCCTCACCACGTTGGAGTGCCAGGAGGCCGGATCGGACGACCTCCTGGCGAAGATGGCCTCACTCTTACTATTCGCCGCTACCGCGTACTTTGACCTTTACTTCGTTCGAGCAGTCGCCCGTGTCTGTCTCGCAGACTTGATAGGTGTGGACTTCCCTCTGGCCTGGCCCGAAGTGGTCCTGAGCCCTGCCGTCGTCATCCACCGACCGAATGACCACACCATCACGCAGGATTTTTATGCTGCCGCCATCCGCCGGGGTCCAGCTAAGGGCCACGAGACGGCCGCCTCTATGCCGGCGAGCCGTCGCGGAGAGCGTAATTTCGCCGCCGCCGCCGCTGCCCGAACCCTTGATTGCCACGGTAATGCGTTCTTCAGGTGATATGCCGCCTGTCTCACCCAGCACCACTTCTCCGAACGCCACTGCACCAGTCAGATCCGTTCTCGGTGTCGCCGTAATTGTGAGCTCTTGTGTTTCTCCGAGGCCCCCACTGAAGGTAAAGCGGCTCGGTGAAACCTCGATATCGAATCCCGGCGTCATCGCAGTGCCCGAAGCCGTCCAGCTC
The DNA here is from genome assembly GCA_030856765.1 of Verrucomicrobiota bacterium. Lineage (GTDB taxonomy): Bacteria > Verrucomicrobiota > Verrucomicrobiia > Chthoniobacterales > UBA10450 > Palsa-1392. Next base: position 4,348 of record JALYOR010000170.1, read on the forward strand.
GTTGCTTCGGTGCGACTATTTCGCACCGTGCGCGTCCAAGTGCAGCTTGGTGTGCAATCCATGTTGCGCACAGCCGGGAGGTTCAATGTCTTGGGATCCCCGCCCGTCGCAGGATTCGCGGCGAGGTAGTTGGCAGTCGTCTCGTCCATCACCAAGCCGGCGAGCGCGGCTTTTGTCAGGTCGAGCCGTCCGTTGCCGACATCATCCGGATCCCATGGAGTGACTCCATCCTCTTTGGTGCCGCCGTTGAACGCGGTCATCATCAGGGCCGATTTCGTCTCCGAGACCGTCCAATCCGGGTGCACTTTGCGCACCAGTATAGCCGAGCCTGCTGCGTGGGGACTGGACATCGAAGTGCCGCTCAGGGTGCCGTACCCTCCAAGGGAAATCGGGAATGCGGCGTAGATGTTGACCCCCGGCCCGGTGATATCTGGCTTGGTCAGATCCTGTAACGGCGGCGGGACCGGGCCGCGGAGACTGAAACCAGCCAGAACGTCGCCCGGAAGAGGAACCACATCGAAATCGATAATTGCAGTAGTTGGATTCGCATCCACAAACGCAGCTAAGGCGTCGCCCGGTTCTTGATCAATGCTGTAAGCGGGGATGTCGGGCTGGCCGGGAGTGGCCATCAAGAGTGTGCCGGGCACATTATTTCGGATCACCACCATTTCCGCCCCTGCGTTGAAAGCGTTCGTGATCTTCTCTGTGAAGGTGCACGTGCCCCGGCGAATCAACGCCACCGAACCATTGAAGAAACCTGGCGGAAACTGCGGGGTCGCGGCAGTGCAGCCCTCCATCGTCAGGTCCTGCTCGCTGAAATGGCGGATCGGAAAATCGTTCAGTGGCTCTCCGACTGGCGAATCGCTTCCCCTATTCATCATAATGTTCTGAAGTTCGGGAGGAGGAGTCCCCGGACCTACGGCGGAAAGCAGTCCAGCAGTATCACCGTCCTTGGTGGACGCGGCGACTGTGAACACCCAGGGACCGAGATGGTTCACCTCGCCCACGGGATCGGGAATGCTCGTACTGGTATTGCCCGCTGACGCTGCGACCAACACGTTGGCTTCGACCAGATCCAGCTTGCGCCGGTCATTATCGACCCACGGCTGGGTCCCGCCTGAAATCGAGAAATTCATTACGGAAACGTCGCCATGCAGCAGTACGCTGTTCATGCCGGCCTGAATGTCGGCCTCGGGGCACTGGTCAGTCGGGCAGACCTTATAGGCGCGGATACTTGCGCACGGGGCAACGCCAGAGATGTCGGTGAACGGAGGAGGCGGGGCAGGCGGGGGATTGGCACTGGGCCCTACCGTGTTGCCGGCCGCAGTGCTGGAGGTATGAGTGCCGTGGCCATTTGTGTCCACTGGACTCGAGCCGTTGCACAGACCGCTTTGGTCTGTGCTGGAACAATCCAGAAAGCTGAGCAGCTTGTTCGGTTGCGTAGTGCCGTGGCCACAGCTTGCGTCGTTAGCATAGGAGGGATGGGCAGGATCAAGACCCGTGTCGAGGGAGGCGAGGACGATGCCTTCGCCCCTCGTTCCGGAGCTGCCTGGCGGCACGGCGGTGCCGTCCCAAATCTTATCCGCGCCAATGAAGGATGGACTCCGATAGGTCGTCGTGTGATAAAGGCGCTCACGCTCCACTGACTTCACGCCGGGCAGCCCGCGAAGAGTCTGCGCTTCTTCCGGAGTGAGGCGAGTTGCGATACCGCTATGCGTCATCAAAAAGTGGTGGCTCACATCCAAAGCGCGACCCAATGCCCCGGTCATCGCCTGCATCTGGTTGGCCTGTTCACTGATTATCTGATCGCGTTGCGTTCGTGCTTGCGGAGTATTTGGATTGAAATGCTCGCCGCGAGCGAGCGTTTGTCGATGCAGCAGTCCTTTCTCGGCAAACTCAATCAAGTAGACGAAACGGCCGTTTTTATCTGCCGGCGAATATTGAAGAGCGTCGCTGGCTGGAGCGGCGGGACGCGATGTCGTTTGCTTCGATAGGTCAGCATCACTCACATACGTGCCGAAACCTGCTACGGCCAGACAGACGCCCGACAGGAGCAAAACGACACTCAATAAAACACGGACATTAAAAAATGCCGATTGCGAAGGAGATTTTTTTTTCATAAGCGATTTAGGTTGAGGAGTACAAATCTCTAATGATTAGCCAAGAAAAAAATTTGATTATTTTTAGGAAGAATTTTTGCGAGGTCAGACGGCGACATGTTCGCCGAAGCTGGTTTTTCTTCGAAAAAGGGGGATCGAATGAAGCCGTTTCGCATGAACGAGAAAGATCGAATCCCGACGTGAGCCGCGCTTAATGTCTCTGCAATGATGGCACCCCGATTTGCACCGGCGGTTGCAACAGGGGTGTTTACCTTGCTCGCCCTTGCCCTGGTCGCGGCCACGATCTATGTGACCACCCCTGATTACGCTGCTGTTCGCGCCGGACGGATCGACGCCGGGTATCTTGAATCAAACGATTGCAGGAAATGCCACGAAGGAAACTACGCGACCTGGCATTCCACATTTCACCGCACCATGACGCAAGAGGCAGATGAGAAAAGTGTGCTCGGCGATTTTCAACTCTATAACACCATCACCTATCAGGGCGTCCGAACCGAAATGATTCGTGAAAATGGACGCTACTGGATGAAATTCAACGGCGCCGACGGCAAAGAGCAACAACTCGAAGTCGTGCGCACGATTGGTTCTCGCCGAATCCAGCAATATCTTACGAGGAGCGGCGATCAATGGGTCCGCTTGCCGATCGCCTACGATCTCGTGCAGCACCGCTGGATGCACCTCAATGGATCATTTTTTTATCCTGATGGCACCGACTACAAGCAACACGTCGCAGAATGGAATTTGAACTGCGTCTTCTGCCACAACGTCAAGGCCCAACCCAATCTGAATTGGACCAGCCAATCGCGAAATACGGAGGTCGCCGAGTTGGGCATTGCGTGTGGCGCCTGTCACGGACCGGCCGGCGAACACGCCCAACGCGCTCTTTCTCCGGTGACTCGATATCGCTGGCATGTAAAGGACAAGACCGCTCCACCGGTCGCTGTAATAAATCCGGCGAAGCTTGATTCCGATCGCTCCGCGATGATATGCGGACATTGTCATGGACAACGGCTCCCGGAGCCACGCGAGCGAATCCGGTCCATGATGAGCGATGGCGATCCCTATGACGC
>JALYOR010000203.1 GCA_030856765.1 Verrucomicrobiota bacterium
TCGGCGTCGGAGAGGGCGTGGCGAATCCTTTCTCAAGAAAGGCGATTGCCTCCGTTTGAATGTCCGACCAGTAGGCGAATGAATGGAGAGCGCCGGGAAGGCGCATTGATTCATAGTTCTGAACTCCGGCGGCATCGAGCTGCGCCACCATGTCGTCCAGCTGTATTCCCGGCATCAGGTCCTCCTCCGTGTCGATCATAAAAAGAGGAGCCACACTGGTATCCAGGTTCCAGGCTGGCGAGGCCGCGCGCAGGGCGGCTTCGTTGCTCGCATCTACGCCGACGTAATTTGTCACGATTTCGATAAAGAACCCCAGGTTCTCATCCGGGTTGAAGTCGCTGAAGTCGTAGGCGCCGGAAAGACAAACCGCCACATCGAGCCGGTCGTCGCCCGCCATGCCCGTGGCCGCGGTCCACGCTGCATGGGTGCCACCAGCCGATCCGCCGACCGCCCCCACCTTCCCATTGCTCCGCGAATTCGTCCGCGCCGCCTGGATCGCGAGGTGAACATCGTCGTACTGCTCTGGAAAACGTCCGGAGGAGTGTTGGCGGCGAATCGACCCCGGCGGGGCGAGCCGGTAATCAATCGCAAAGGCAGCGTAGCCGGCGTTCGCCAGACTTTGAGCGCAGGTCGTTACGCCCGCATCGCCGGGCTCGCCGCCGAAGAAGTTTCCTCCGTGAACCACCAGAACTGCCGGCCACGGGCCCGAGCCAGCCGGAGTAAAAACGATCCAATTCAGCGGCGTCCCGTCGCTGGCATAGGCGTAGACTTCCGTGATCGGCGTTTGCGCGACGACGGAAGCGGGCGCGGCCATAACGAGGGCCAAAACGCCAAGAAGGATGACGGACTTCACAAGACACCATCATCTAGCGCGATAACTTTTCCCGCGCCACCCCTGTAAGGTAAACGTAATGTTACTTTACCCAAGCGCTGGCGGAATGGTTTTACTCAGTTTAGAGATGCCGGGTGAATCATCTGCCGCAGCATTTCCATTTCCTCGGAATCTGCGGCACAGCCATGGGCTCGGTCGCGGCCGCCTTGCGTGACCGCGGTTGCACGGTCACCGGTTCAGACGAGCGGGTCTATCCGCCGATGTCGGATTTTCTTCGCGCCAAAGGCATCGTCTTAAACGAGCCATATCGAGCGGAGAATCTGCCTGACGACGCCGAGGTGGTGGTGATCGGCAACGCCATCAAACGGGGCAACCCAGAGGTCGAGGCAGTCTTGAACCGCAAGCTCTACTACCTTTCCCTCCCCGAGGTACTGAAGGAATTTTTCCTGCGCGGGCGCCACAATCTGGTCGTCACCGGCACGCACGGCAAGACGACCACGACCGCGCTTCTGACCTGGATGCTGACCGTGGCCGAATTGGAGCCGGGCTATGTCATCGGCGGCCTCCCGCGCAACCTCGGGCAAGGCGCGCTCTTCAACGGCTCGAAGCATTTTGTGATCGAGGGTGATGAATACGATTCCGCCTTTTTCGACAAGCGTTCCAAGTTCATCCACTACCTGCCGGAGTTGCTCGTGATCAACAACCTCGAGTTCGATCACGCCGATATTTTCGCCGACCTCGACGCGGTCAAGCTGGCCTTTCGTCGGCTGGTCAACATCGTGCCGCAAAACGGAATGATTCTGCTCAATGGCGACGACGCGAATTGCGTGGAGGTGGCGCGGGATTGTCTCGCCCCGATCGTGGAAGTCGGTCTCTCGGCCAACTGCGGCGAGCGCATCCGCGAGGTGAGCTACTCAATCACCGGCTCTTGCTTTTCGTTAGGGGAAACGACCTTCGCTTCGCCCCTGATGGGCGAATTCAATGTGCGCAACGCGGCGATGGCGGCGGTGGCGGCGCGTTTCTACGGTGTCACTCCGGAGGTCATCCAGACTGCCCTCACCAGTTTCGAAGGGATCGCGCGACGGCAGGAGGTCCGCGGCGTGGCCGGCGGAGTGACGGTGATCGACGACTTCGGACATCATCCGACTGCGATTCGGGAAACCCTGACCGGGCTGCGACGCCGCTACCCGGGACAGCGGCTCTGGGCGATTTTCGAGCCCCGCTCGAACACCACCCGGCGCGCAGTCTTCCAGCAGGAATTGCCGGCCGCTCTGCAATTGGCCGACGGTGTTTTCATCGCGGGGATCGCGGCCCTCGAACAAATCCCGGCAGAGGAAAGGCTGCATCCCGAGGCGGTGGTGGCGGCGATCGCGGAGGCGGGTCGGCTGGCGTTTTACGAACCTGACGCAAACGCAATTTTGGAACGACTCGTGCCTCTGCTCCAGCCTAACGACGTCGTCACGATCTTCAGCAACGGCGGCTTTGATGGGATCCATGGGAAACTTCTCGCCCGGCTGCAGTGACCGCGCGCCGACTGGAATTCCGCTGGAACAGCGGACGCGACAAGCGGGCGTGCGAAATCTGGGGAGCGGTCGCCGCGGCGACCTGTTTGCGGCGCCTCGCCGCAAACTTCCTCACGGTTGGATTTTTTTTGCGTCCGGAATCTAACCGTGCGCGACTCCGCGTTTTCTCCGCTCCGGCAATCGGCGAGGCGCCGAATCGAGCACGCGAGGCGTGCGCTCCCCGGAGGTTGCCGCGCCGCTCTTCTCACGAGGTGTGATCGAGCACAATGCGCCAGCCTTCCGGCAGTTTGCGGAAGAGCAGCGTGAATTTGCCGTGCGGTTGATCCTCTTTTCGCTGCAGGCTCCAGCTCCCGAGAACGATGGCGGCATCCGCGCAGAGCGGGGTGATCGTTAAGCCGGAAAAAGTCAGGGTGCCCATCTTCTCGCGATTCTCGTACTTTTTCGCGTAGCGATCGCGCACCGTCTGCCAGCCATGGGTCACTTCGTCACCGGAGACGAAAGTCGTTTCCTTCCCTCGCGCGTAGCCGTCCATAAAGGCATTAATCTCTCCTCGGTTCCAGCCTGCGGCCTGGGCGTCGATCACCGCTCGGATCGCCTCTGTCTCGCCGGCGCGGGCCAGGGCGGCGACGAGGAAGATGAAGCCTAACGAAAGGATGAAGGCACGATTGCGAGCGGTTGGCATCCGGGAGCATTTCGCAGCCCGCCCGCCCCGTCCAGTGCCGCCTCTGCTATCCGGTTGACCTTCTCCCGGCCAACAATTAGATAAGCGCGTGCTTCGCCGCCTCTTTCTTTGCGTTGTGCCGTCGCTCCTTACGGCCGCGGTGGTTTCCGCCCAAGTGCCAGCTCCGACACCTTTCATCCGCGCGGTGGCGCGGTGGCCCCGACCCGGCCCGGTGCACCAGCGGGTCCCGGCGCTAACAATCTCCCGGTCGATATGGTGAAGATGCAGTACCCCAACAGCGACGTGCTCGACGTCCTGCGTCTCTACGAGAGCTTGACCGGCAAGAAGCTGGTCATGGACAATAACGTCCAGGGCAAGGTCAACATCTTCATCGCCAAGCCGATCCCGCGCGAAGAGGCAATCAACATCATCGAGATGAACCTGGCCTTGAACGGCTTCTCGCTCGTGCCCTCGGGTGACGACATCGTCGAGGTCATCGGGGTCAACAAGAACCCGCGTGCCGCCGCGGTGCCGATTATTTCCGATCCGGCCGACCTGCCGACGGGGGCGATGGTGGTGAGCTACCTCTTCCGGCTCAGCTATGCCGATCCGCAGGAGTTGCAGCAGGTTTTATCGCAATACCTGGCCGGCATCGGCAGTCAAGCACCGATTCTAGCTTTGCCCAAGTCGTCCAGCCTGCTCATCACCCAGAGTGCAAACGTGCTGCGCAAGCTGGTAAAGATGGTCGAGCAGATCGACGTCGCGCCGGCGGAAGTGACCAGTCTCTTCATCAAGCTGGAGCGAGCCGATGCCCAGAAAGTGGTCGACCAGTTGAAGGAGATTCTGGACAAAGGCGACCAACCGAACCAGAACGCCGCCGTCCGTCGCGTGCGGGGTGTGGTCCCGCCCGTTCCGCAGCAGAATAACAACGACGAAGACAGCGGCGGAGCAGTCCTTTCCGAGGATTCGCTCATCGTCGGGAAGATCAAGCTGGAAGCCGATGTCCGGACCAACCGCATTCACATCATCACCCGTCCGATCAACCTGCCCTTTATTGAGAAGCTGATCGCGGAATTCGACGCCAACGTCGAGTTTGGCGATCCGGTTGTTCGCCCGCTGAAATACATCGCGGCGGGCGACGTGCTGCAGGTGCTGGTCAACGCCCTCACCGAACCGGGCGATCAAAATCAGCAAGGAGGACAGCAGGGCCTCAACCCCAACCAGGGCAACCAGCCGCGCAATCAACCGCTCCAGCAGAATCCATCGTCGACCGGCCTCGGCGATTCGGGGAGCAACAGCACCCTGCAGGTGAGCGAAGAGCTATCCACCGAGCCGACGGATACGACGCCTCAATCGGTCACCATTGGCAATACCAAGTTGATCGCCGATTCGCGAGCCAACGCGATCATTACCATTGGGACCAAAGAGACGGTTTCGAAGGTCGAGCGCATTCTCGACGAGATGGACGTCAAAGCTCCGCAGGTCGCGCTGAGCACGGTCATTGGCGAGCTGCGCCTGAACAACAATGAAGAATTTGGGATCGACTATTTTTTGCAGTTCAAAAAGAGCAATATTGCGCAAAGCCCTGACGTCGGCGTGGGGGGCGCCGGGATCTTTACCGGCGCACCCATTATTGATCCCGCAAGTCTAATCACTTTCCCGGCTTTCGCTGGTCTGCCGGGCGGTCAAGCCACCGCTTTTGTCGCGGCGGGAAACACGCTGTCGGCAATCGTCAAAGCACTCGATTCTACGGGCCGATTTCGAACCATTTCGAGACCGACCGTCTTCACGAGCAACAACAAGAAGGCGATCATCGCCTCCGGCACGGAAATTCCTGTGCCGACGAACACGATCTCGGGAGGCACGACCACTCTCGTCGGGGGCCTTTCGCAGCAGACCAATATCGAATTCAAGAAGGTGGCGTTACAGCTCGAGGTGGTTCCTCTGATCAACTCCGAAAAGGAAGTCTCACTCGATATTTTGCAGAAGGTCGACAATGTCCAAGGTTTTACGCGCGTCGACAATAACAATATTCCAAATATCGCCACCCGGTACATCCGGACGACCGTCTCCGCGCCTAACAAGTCGACGATCGTTCTGGGAGGATTGATAACGGATCAAAAGGACCGCAGTAGAACCGGATTCCCCATCCTTGATCGACTGCCTTTGATCGGGGCGTTGTTTAGCGATACGACGAAAGCGAAGATGCGGACTGAGCTGATCGTCTTGATGCGACCGGAAGTGACCTTGTCCAAACTGGATCTTCACCGCCTGCGCGAAAAAACAGAGAGCAAAACTCATTTTGGACCGGAGCTGGACGAAGACGATTGTCCAGATTGCCCGCCGGTCATCGACGGCAAGCAGCTGCCGCCACCCGACCTGCCCATGACAAAGTAGACCTGTTTCGCTATGCACCGCTTTCTGCTCCTGATTATGTTTTGCCTTCTGCCGCTCTGCGCCGTGGCGGATTCCCTCGTCTGCTACATTGACCCCTTGGCTCCGAGCGATGAAAACGGCCTCCTCCACCAAACTCCAACGCTCAATCCGACCGACCTGGCACCACGTTACCCATTTCGATTTCAATATTATTTTCTGCCGAACGACGTTCTGACAACCAAGCCTGCCTACGTCGGTGCTTTGCAGGAAGCTCTCATTCGCTATGGCTACTACTGTGGGCCGATCGACGGCGTCTTCTCGCCGGCGGTCAGCCTCGCAATTGCCCGGATGCAGAAGAATTACTCTCAACGCGTCACCGGCACTCTCACCATTGGAGTTCGCCGAGCGCTTCATTTGCCTTAGATTAGGCGCATGAGTCCCGCGCTGAGTAAATCCCTCATCGATATCCTCCTCGCCAGCGGCGTCCCTTCCCGCGACGAAGCGGTCGAGCTGGCGGCCAACCTCAATGGCAACTCGTGGACGGCCGACGTCCTTAACTCCGGCAAGGTCGACGAACAGAAGTTTCTCAACGCGGTTGGCGAATTTTTCAGCGTCCCGGTCATCTCGATCGACGCCAAGAAAATCGAGCGGGCGACCTTGCTCGCGATGCCGAGCCGCTTCGTTTTCCAGCACCACATCCTACCGATCGAGATCAAGGAAAACGCCGTCGTCCTCGCGACCTACGATTTGTTCAACTCGACTGCGCGCCAGCTTGCCTCGCAGTTGCTCGATAAACCGGCCGAATGGGTCCTGGTGCCGCGCGCGCAGATCCTGCGCGCGATGAAAACCCTCTACGGTGTCGGCGCGGAAACCTTCGACGAAATCCTCAAGGCCAATCGCTCCTTCGGAGAGCTGCAGGACATCGAGGCCAGCACCGATCTGAATGCGGACGATCCCGAAGCGTCGGTCGTGAAATTCGTTAACCAGATCATCCGCGAAGCGATTCACGAGCGCGCGACCGACATCCACGTCGAGCCGCTCGAGAACGATCTGCGCATTCGTTACCGGATCGACGGCATCCTGCACGAAGTAGCCGTCCCGCCGCAGTTGCGCCTCTTGCAGAGCGCCATCATCTCCCGTTTGAAAGTGATGGCGCACATGGACATCGCCGAGCGCCGCCTCCCACAGGACGGCCGCATCCAGCTCACCAGCGCCGAGCACAACATCGACGTCCGCGTTTCCACCATCCCGACGGTTAACGGCGAATCGATCAGCCTCCGTTTGCTTAGCCGAGATCAGCAGCAGTTCTTCGGTTTCGAGCGCCTCGACCTCAGCCCCGAGCACACTAGGATCATGAAGTCGCTGCTCGCCCAGCCTAACGGGATCATCCTCGTTACCGGACCGACCGGTTCCGGCAAATCGACTTCACTTTACTGCTTCCTCAGCAGCATTAACTCCGTCCAGCGCCGCATCATCACGATCGAGGAACCGGTCGAATACCGGCTCCCCGGTGTCTCGCAGATCGATGTAAAACCGGAGATCGACCTCACCTTTGCCAAAGGTCTCCGCCACATCCTGCGCCAGGATCCCAACGTTGTAATGGTGGGAGAAATTCGCGACGTCGAGACCGCCAACATCGCGATTCGCGCGGCCATGACCGGTCACCTCGTCTTCAGCACCTTGCACACGAACGACGCCGTCGGTGGCATCACGCGTCTCATCGACATGGATGTGGAGCCTTTCCTCCTCGCCTCCGTCGTGAAAGCATTCCT